>NZ_JAPMLG010000014.1:0-49401 GCF_035726925.1 Enterococcus sp. E5-37 | reverse complement strand
AACACCACAGTGTGGTGGCGATAGCGAGAAGGATACACCTGTAACCATGCCGAACACAGAAGTTAAGCTTCTTAGCGCCGATTGTAGTGAGGGGTTGCCCCTTGTGAGAGTAGGACGTCGCCACGCTGATGTTATTCCGGCATAGCTCAGTTGGTAGTAGCGCATGACTGTTAATCATGATGTCGTAGGTTCGAGTCCTACTGCCGGAGTAAAAGTAGATGTAAGAAATATCATAAGATATTTCTTACATCTTTTTGTTTTGAGCAGGACTTTAGATAATTTTATTAATATATGCTAGCATGCTTTTGTAAGAAAAAGAAAGAGGGCGTATTAGTTATGTATCTTAAAATTACGGAACAAGCACAAGAAAGATTACAAAAATATATTGATGAAGGCGCAACAGTTATATTGGATTTAGATGATGGCGTTGGGGAATATTCTAAAATGGGTGTTTGCTCTTTAGATACTAGTTTTCGTTTACTTCTTCTTGATAAAGAACAGAGAAAAAATGATTATAAACTCCAATTAGATAGTGATATTGGGGATGTTTATATAAAAGATTATTCAAAAATGTACATGGATGAACATATGACCCTTTCTTTAGATCCACGTCTAGGTGTATTTACTCTTGAAAGCCCAAGTGGTTCTTTAGACAGTCATGTTCAATTAGTAGATCTACGACCAGAAAAATTCTCTGGCATGAAACAATAATTTTCTCTTCATTGATCCATGATCCATAAAACTAGTCTCAATCAAGCTGTATTGAAAAAACAAGACAACATTCTTACCATGGTAAATAAAAAAGACGACACATTTTGTCGTCTTTTTTTAAATTAACTATTTTCGATAAATACTAACATATATTGTACTATTGTCTCTGGTTTTTCTTTATTCAATTCATGTTTTCCGTTTTTAATAAAGAGTAGCCGGCTATTCGTTGAAAGTTTATATAAACGTTTTGCTGCTGGTTTATTCGCATGATCTTTGGTACCACATAAAATCAATTTAGGAAGTCGTGATGTACGAATCTGTTTTTTGCAGTCTAATGTTTCAAGTGAACGAAGTAGGGTAAGGGTTTGTTTTTTAGATAGACCTAATTTTTCAAATATCTTAGAAGGTATGCAGTAAAAATAAATATTCTGGAAAGTAAGCAATAAGCGATTAGGAGACTCAAATTGTGGAGCGACTAAAACAACCTTTTTTAAATATGGAGAAGGAGTTGCAAGATAGTTTAAAGCAATAACAGCGCCTAAAGATAATCCACATAAAATAAAAGGTTCCTTTATCTGATTCAATTGTACTTCGATGTACTTGGTTAAGTCGTCTAAAGTAGCAGTGTCTGTGCTGTTTAAATGATTGAACAATGAAAGACTTTTGCAAGAATAACTATTGGGTAGATAAGAGATTACATCTTTCCATGATTGTTCGTCTTGGCCTAGACCATGCAAAAAAACAATTTTCATATTGCTCTCCTTTTTATAGTTATCATATAGACTTTCTTTGTACTATTAAAATATAAACATTCATTTCTTATGTCATAAAATAAAAAAACAGCGCAGACACATTGTTAAACCAACATGCTGCACTGTTTAAGGAAGCCACTTGCCGGGCTTGAACCGGCGACCTCTTCCTTACCATGGAAGCGCTCTACCAGCTGAGCTAAAGCGGCATTATCATTAATACAAATAATAGGATAACGAATATTAATGTATTTGTCAACAGAATTTTTTCGAAAAAATGTGTTTCTCTAATAGGAAAACAGATTTTAGAAAAAATAAAAATAACAAAAAATGCGAACGGTTTCTTTGATAATATAATAAAAAAATTCAAAAAAAGTATTGCGTTATTTAGAAGAAATTGATATTATATTCATGTACTTGATTCCGGCATAGCTCAGTTGGTAGTAGCGCATGACTGTTAATCATGATGTCGTAGGTTCGAGTCCTACTGCCGGAGTAAATAAAGCTTATGCAAAGAAAAAGAAATCCAATCACTTGGATTTCTTTTTCTTTTATTATTATGATGAATCAAGCTTTCTGTTTTTGTCACGTATGTTGTAATCTTTACGAAAGAGTAGAGTTGGCTACTCATAATCAACCATACTTCCCATCATCGCTAAATACGAAATAAATCAGCATTCCTACACCAATCAAAGCACAAGCTGCACCAAGAAAAGGGATGACATTCTCAAAGTTATCTGTATTCATAAGTATGCCACCACCCACAAACAAAAAGCCGCCAGCAATCAGGTTTTTCATTTTATTCATCTCCTTTCTTACGTTATAGTATTTCCTTCTTTCAATGAGTATTTTGAAAGCTATCTTATTGTATGATGTTCTTCTAGGCCTCTTCTTTATTATACAGGCCATTTTCGTTATCTCATAGAAATATTCCTTTTTATCTGAAAACTATTGTATACCGTATGACATTTTTCTTCATGAAGTTGTAAGTATATTCTCATTCAAGTGAAATTTTCATCATAGAAGAGATTGTATTTCTAAATTCTTAAGAGTAAAATACGAAGTATAACTTGGATTTGGAAGGATGATTGGATGAAAGCTATTACGCCTGATATGACAACAAAATTTAACAAACAGTTTCAAGCAAATATCAAACAGCAGGCATTGCAGCGGGCAGTTGTGAAGAACGGAATTACCGCTTCTGCTGAAAATGTTTCAGCACATGTGGAGAATACACCGGTATTTTCTATAGATTTGGCTACGGGGAAAGTGGCTAATCAAATGCAATCGGGGCGTTGCTGGATGTTTGCTGCACTGAACACATTCCGTCATAAGATGCTGAATCAATTCCATTTAAAAGAGTTTGAATTATCACAAAATTACACTTTTTTCTGGGATAAATATGAAAAGGCAAATTATTTCTATGAAAACATCATTGCAACAGGAAAAGAGGCAATCGATAGCCGGAAAGTAGCTTTCTTACTCGCTACTCCTCAACAAGATGGCGGCCAATGGGATATGATCGTTTCATTATTCCAAAAATATGGCGTTGTGCCTAAATCGGTGATGCCGGAAAGTGCGAATAGTTCAAATTCTCGAGATTTGAATAACTATTTGAACAAATTACTGCGTAAAGATGCAGTAGTGTTACGGAAAATGGTTGCTCAAGGAGAAACATTAGACGCTATTGAAGAAAAGAAAGAAGAAATGCTAGAAAGCATTTATAACTTCTTATCTATCTCATTAGGAACACCTCCAAAAGAATTCGATTTTGAGTACCGCGATGAAGAAAAGAACTATCATCTTGACCGAGGACTGACACCACAAATTTTTTATGATAAATACATCGGTGTAAAATTAGATGATTATGTTAGCGTGATCAATGCACCAACAAAAGACAAACCATTCAATCGTTCTTATACAGTAGAGATGCTAGGAAATGTCGTTGGCGGGAAAGAAGTCAAATATCTGAATGTTGATATGGAAACTTTCAAAAAATTAGCGATTGCTCAGCTTGAAGAAGGAGAATCTGTTTGGTTTGGTTGTGATGTAGGTCAATCTTCTACTAGAACTAGTGGCATCATGGCCTTAGATGCTTATTCAATGGATGATCTATTTGATACGGATTTTACAATGACTAAAGCTGAACGTTTAGATTTTGGAGAAAGTCTGATGACCCATGCGATGGTATTGACCGGTGTTGACTTAGTAGACGGGCAATCAACAAAATGGAAAGTCGAAAATAGCTGGGGCGAAAAAGTTGGAAAGAATGGCTTCTTCGTTATGAGTGATGCCTGGATGGACGAATATACGTACCAAATCGTTGTAAGAAAAGATTTATTGACGAAAGAGCAATTAAATGCGTTCAATGAAGAACCAATTGTTCTATCTCCGTGGGATCCAATGGGCGCTTTAGCATAGACGAGTATTTCAATGAAGAGTATGTAGTAAAGATAAAAAGAGCTGGCTTAAGCCAGCTCTTTTTATCTTTAAAGTCCATTCCCTGTTTTTTATGGTCCCTGTGCTATAATTCTAAATAAAGGATAAGGATTGGAAATAATCTTTTTATCATTAAAAAATATGATGACGAAGTAGAATAAAATTGGGAGTAGGGGGGAAAGTCATGGATATCCAAACTGTTTTATCTGATCTGAAATTAAATGGTAAAGTGATTCCAGTTGTTGGTGGCGATGTTAATCAGACCTATCGTATAAAAACCGAACATCGTGCTTATTTTTTAAAAATCCATCCGAATGTAAAAAAAGGATTTTTTGAAGCAGAAGTAGACGGATTAAAAGAACTGTCAGCATTCGTACGTGTACCGGATACGTATATGCTAGGTGAAACAAGTGAAGGCGCTTATTTGTTAATGGAATGGATCGAGCCGGGAAAAGGGGATCAACGAGATCTTGCTGCAGCTTTAGCTAATCTCCATCAGCAAACAGCGCCACAATTTGGTTTTCGTAAAGATAACTATTTGGGTACACTTGTTCAGAAAAATTCTTTTGAAGAAGATTGGTGGACTTTTTTCTTTAAAGATCGGCTTGAATCCCAGATTTCTTTGGCAGAAGAAACGAATCGATGGAATGTACAGCGTCAAGAAAAGTATCTGCGATTTAAAGAACGTGTATTGAAATCGGTTGAACCAAAAAAGATCACTCCACGCCTCTTGCACGGAGACCTGTGGAGTGGTAATGTGTTCTTTGACCAGCAAGGGCATCCAGTTTTTGTCGACCCAGCTGTTTCTTATGGGAATCGGGAACAAGATATTGCAATGAGCCAGTTATTCGGTGGTTTCCGACCGGAATTTTTAGATGCTTATCAAACTATATTTCCATTAGAAAAGGGATGGAAAGACCGACTGCCGATTTACCAGTTATATTATCTTTTGGCACATTTGAATATGTTTGGAGAAAGTTACGGTTCCCAAGTAGATCAATTACTAGAAAATTTTTAAGAGGAGGGCGTGTTTTTGGCAAAAAAATATACCAAAAAGCATGAAGTTTCATATTATGAGTGTGACATCAACCAAACGATGACATTTCCTTCGATGTTAGGAGTAGTTATCAAAACGTCTGAAGATCAAAGCGACCAGTTGGGAAGAGGCAGTGAATTCGTCAATAGCTTTGGACTTACTTGGGTCATCACGAATTATTCCATGGAGATTAATCGTCTCCCTAGAGTCGGTGAAGTAATCTCAGTAACGACTCAAGCCATGGAGTACAATAAGTTTTTCTGTTATCGGAACTTCTGGATCCATGATGAAGATGGGAAAGAATTAGTCAAAATAGAATCTGTTTTCGTATTGATGGATTTTGTGAATCGAAAAATGAGCAGTGTTAATGAAGAGATCATTGCTCCTTTTGAGAGTGAGAAGATCAAGAAAATCAAGCGTCAGGAAAAAATTGAAAAGATTGATTCGGGCTTCATGTTGCCATATCGTGTTCGTTTTTATGATATCGATAGTAATCAGCATGTTAATAATGCGATGTATTTTAATTGGATCATTGACGTATTAGGATATGACTTTTTGACTACGCATGTTCCAGAAAAAGTAATTATTCGATTTGATAAAGAAGTAGAGTACGGGAATGAGATCGAAAGCCATTTTGAACAAATCCCTATCGAAAATGGTGTCAAAACAAAACATGAAATCCGAATGCAGGAACAGCTGTATTGTGAAGCAAATATTATATGGAAAAATAAATAAAAAAGAGGTTGTGACAGAAGGGGTCAGCTTCAAGAAATAAGAAGAAATTTACGAAAATTGTTTCTCAAATTTTTGTAAATTTTCGACTTAGTTTTCGAAGAAGCTATTTTTGTCACAGCCTCTCTTTTTAAGTTTAGCTATTAGATATTGTTTAGTTTTGGATAAACGAAATCAATTCTTCACCCGACAAACCATAGTTTACAGCAATCAATAGTTTTAAACGTGCTTTTTGACTATTAATACTGTTACAGAAAATAATCCCCATTTTTTCTAGTTCTTTTCCCCCGCCTTCATAATCATAAACAGGCTCAGCTATTCCATTGAAACAACGAGAAACAAGTACTACAGGGATTTTTTGGACAAGAAGCTTTTCCAAAGCAGCTAAGGCTTGTGGAGGGAGATTCCCCGCACCTAAAGCTTCGATTACCAAACCGTCTACTTTCGTATGGGCGATGGCTTCCAATAAGTCCCCTTGCATCCCAGCATATGCTTTAACGATCGGGATAGTCCCATCTACAGCGGAAATGTCCAGTCGCTTTGTTTCTAAAAGTTCCTGCAAGAATAAAATTCGATTCTTAGTTACTAAGCCGATGGGACCCAATGTAGGTGTTCGGAAAGTAGCAACATTTGTGGTATGGGTCTTTGTCACGTAGCGTGCAGAATGGATCTCATCGTTCATGACCACCAAAACCCCCTTATCTAGCGCTTCTTCACAACTTGCGACACGAATCGCACTTTCAAAATTATAAAGGCCGTCACTTCCAAGTTCATTACTTGAACGCATTGCCCCAGTCAAAACAATTGGTAATTTGTCGCCAATCGTTGTATCAAGAAAAAAAGCAGTTTCTTCTAATGTATCTGTACCGTGTGTGATCACCACTCCGGATATACCTGATGCATAAGCGGATAAGATACGTTCTTTTAATACCAACATGTGAGAAGGCATGATGTGTGGTGAGGGAAGATTGAAGATATCTTCAACTAATAATTCTACATGCTTGGGGATTGTGATTTCTGCATCTAATAATGGGTTTGCCACATCAGGACTAACACCGCCCGTGAGCATGTTTTCTTTCATGGCGATCGTTCCGCCGGTGTGTAGTACAAGTATTTTTTTCATTTTACAGACTTCCTTACGAATAATTTTGCATAGCCGTTAAATCTTATTGTATACTATATAAAAGAGTTTTGCTATCAGTGAAGAATAACGAATAGCCTAACTTATCATAAAAAAGCTGACCTTATTAAAATGGAAAAGACTCAACCTTGACCTCCTAATACAATGGAGTATCTGGTTGAGTTTCTTTTACAAGAAAGCAGCCAAGGAAATCAATCACGAAGGTGGCCGGAAATGATCAGAATCGGATTAACATCGTTTAAAGAACATGACAAATTAACTGGTAAAAAGAATAACACTCTTTATGAATATGCAGGGTTTCTACCCTTAGTGGAATTAGATACTGCCTATTATGGAATTCCCCGAAAGTCCTCAGTTGAGAATTGGATAAGTGAAGTACCTAAATCATTTCGCTTTGTAGTCAAAGTCTATCAAGGAATCAGCGGTCAAGGAGACTGGAAGCCTTATTATCAGACCGAAGAAGAGATGATTGCGCATTTTTTAGATGTTATGTCGCCAATGGTAGATGCTGGAAAGATGTTTTGCTTTTTAGTCCAATTCCCCTCATCATTCAAATGTACGAAAGAAAATGTCCAGTACTTGCGCAAACTTAGAAAGTGGTTTGAGGGTTATCCTGTTTCTATAGAATTGCGGGATTATTCTTGGTACAGCGATGAATTTCTTGAACGTACAAGAAACTTTATGTCTAAAGCCGCTTTTTCTTTAGCCATCATCGATGAGCCACAGTTGCTGAATACAACGATTCCTTTTGATCCATTTGTCACCAATCCGAACTTTGCTCTTTTTCGATTCCATGGTAGGAATGCGCAAGGATGGCAAGCAAATGATAAAGAGTGGCGTAAAAAAAGAACGTTATATCGTTATTCAGAAAAAGAACTGCAAGAACTAGCACATGAAGTCAAAGTAGTTGATTCTAAGACAAAAGAGGTAGGTGTGATTTTTAATAACAATTCTGGTGGTGATGCGGCTGAAAATGCATTAGCACTGCAAAAAATATTAAATATCAAGCCAGATGGACTCAATCCAACCCAAATGGATCTGTTTTAAGGGCTTATTTTATTCAAGAAAGGGGCGAAGTCTATGATCAAAGCTATTTTTTTTGATATTGACGGAACATTGGTCACCAATCGTTCAAAAGCGTTGGAATCAACAAAACAAGCAATTGAATATGCTCGGAAAAACGGCATTTTATGCGGTGTAGCAACGGGGCGCAGCCCAGTAAAAATCAAAGAAATCATTGATGAATTGGAATTAGATATGTATGTCGTGTATAATGGTCAACTGGTTTTTACTGCAGATCGCACGATTATCGACCACCCTTTTGAACAAAAAGTATTGGAACATATTGTTGAATTTGCAGATGAGAACCATCGACAAATCGTTTTTGGTGCGAGAAATCGGTTAGATGGATCAACGACGATGCTATTAGGACAATCGATTTTTATCAAGCGACTAGTCAGCTTTTTACCGCGTAAATTCCCGGTACGTCTGATGAAAAAAATCCTCCAGGTTTTTAGCCCTCACCGACAAAAGGATCGTTATGAAACGTTAGAGATATTAAAAGAACCAATTTATCAATGTATATTGCTCAGTCCGGAGTCAGAACAGAAAAAGTTAGAACATCGCTTTCCCGAGTGTACGTTTCAGCGTTCAAATACGTATACTGTAGATATCATCCCAAAAGGTGGTTCAAAATTACTAGGCATCCAAGCTTTCGCAAATGCTGTCGGAATTGAAATGGAAGAAATTATGGCATTTGGCGATCATTACAATGATATCGAGATGCTGAAAGGTGTAGGAATTGGAGTGGCCATGGGGAATGCTCAGATCGAAGTAAAACATGCTGCAGACTTTGTGACTCAATCAAATGAAGAAGATGGGATATACGAAGGACTGAAACACTTCGGTCTGATTTATTAGTCAATGAAAGAAGGAAAAAATCAGTATGGAAGCAGAGACACCTTTTCAAAAAGTAGAAACATTCCACAAAACTTTTGATCCAAGAAGACCAGAGATACCCACGGCTTTTACAGAAAATGAAACTCATACACGTGCTGCGTTCAAAATAGAAGAACTTGTTGAATTTGTTGCAGCTACTTCACCTAATAAAGAACAACTGCATGAAGCTGTTATGCTGCTGCACGAAGCATTAGATAAAGCAGAAGAAAAAATACTTGGTAAAACACAGTGGGGAAGTGATCCGCTGATTGAACAAGTAGATGCACTGACAGATATCCTTTACTTTACTTATGGTTCTTTTTCATTACTAGGAATAGTGCCTGATCGAATATTCGAAATCGTCCATCAGGCAAATATGGGGAAATTATTTCCAGATGGAAAACCTCATTATGACCCTGTAACAAATAAAGTGTTGAAACCTGAAAACTGGCAGATGGAATATGCTCCAGAACCTAAAATCGCGGCAGAAATCCAACGTCAGATTCAAGAAGCGATTGCTAAGAAAAAATCCGCTGATATAGGCATGTGCACAAATGAAAAAGAGTGATCAGAGTTTCACTATTTTTGTTATCTTTATACGATGGAAAAACAAAAGATTTTCGTTTAAGTTAGTGAATGCATGAAAATAGTATGCTATAATCTAGAATAGATGTCTTTTGCACGAGAGACGTATTATTTGGATTTATGCCAAGCAGAACGCCATCTGTTGCATAAAAGATGCATACTGAAAACGGAGGAACCATAAATGGGAAATAATGTTATCATCGGAATCGTCATTGCAATCATTATAGTCGCCATTGTCGTCTTTTTGGTTAGTTACTTGATGAAGAAAAAAAACCAAGATCGATTGGATGCCTTAGAAAAACGCAAGGAAGAATTATTTGACTTGCCAGTGATTGAAGAAGTCGATGATGTTAAAAAAATGCATCTGGTTGGGCAAAGCCAAAATACCTTTCGTGAATGGAGTCAAAAATGGAATGACATATCTACTTCCTCGTTCGCTGAACTAGAAAGTCAAATTTTCGAAGTGGAAAACCTCAATGAAAGTTTTCGGTTCTTAAAAGGAAAAAAAGCAGTTGTTGAAGCAGAAGCTACAATGGACCAAATGGAGAAACAAGTGACGGAAATCCGTGAAGGTCTAAAGGAATTGCGGGAAACGGAAGAACGCAACTCACTAGCTGTTCAGCAGGCACTTGACGTCTATGAAGAACTGAAAGAAAAAGTCAGAGAAGACGAGCATGAATACGGACCAGCTCTTTTTGAATTGCAAAAACAGATCAAAGTGATCGAAAAAGAATTTACGCAGTTTGTGACTTTAAACACTTCTGGAGACCCTGTTGAAGCCCGCGAGGTTTTGGATAAAGCAGAAAAACATACGTATGAAGTGGAAGCTCTGATGAAAAAAATTCCACCGCTGTATGAGGAGCTCCATACCACTTTCCCTGAACAACTTGAAGAAATCAGTGATACTTACGAGAAATTGATGGAAGAACAATATGTATTCCCAGAAGAAGATCTTGCTGAAGATATCGCAAAAGTAAGTCGAAGAATTGAAAATTCATTAGCCAATCTTGAAAAAACAGAAGTTGAAACGGTCGAATTTGAAAACCGTGAAACAGCTGATTTGATTGATTCGTTATATGATATCTTAGAACGGGAAATGGAAGCTCAGAGATATGTAAAAACTAACCAATCAACGATTGCAGAGTATATCAAACATACAACAAAGAATAACCGTCAATTATTGATTGAGCTGGATCACACATCTCAAAGCTATACATTGAACCACAATGAAATTGGCCGTGTACGAGGTTTCCAAACCGAAGTGGAAGAAATGGAACGTCAAAATGAACAGATGATTCCACAGATCCGTCAACACGAAATTCCTTATTCAGAAGTGCGCACGTTCTATAAAACAGTCTTCAAAGTCTTAGAAGATATCGAAAAGCAACAAGTAGAGATCGACGACTCATTACATGAATTGAGAAAAGGCGAAAAAGAAGCGCAAGAAAAGATCGATACATTCGAATTCAAATTGCGCAGTTTGAAACGTTTTGTAGAAAAACAACGTTTGCCTGGCTTGCCGAATGATTACCTAGAATTCTTTTTTGTTGCTACTGACCGTATTGAAGAACTAAGTGTTGTCTTGAATAAAATTCGAGTAAACATGGAAGAGGTCAATCGTTTAGTTGCTCTATGTGAAGAAGATCTAGAATTATTAGATAAGAAGACACATGATTTAGTAGATGCAGCAGCATTAACGGAGCAAATGCTCCAATATGCAAATCGTTATCGTCATACACACGAAGAAGTGAGAGAAGCAATTGATAAAAGCTACTATTTATTCAATAAAGAATATCACTATCAAGAAGCATTAGACGAAATCGGTACAGCATTAGAGCGAGTAGAACCAGGTGCTTTCAAACGCATCGAAGATTTTTATTTTAATCATCCAGACTTAGTATAAAGCAAAAAAAGTTAGTAAACCAGCAAGAGCAAGACGGATTATTGTCTTGTTCTTGTCTTTTTTTGTATATTTGAAAATTGAAACAAGTGAAAATTTCACCTGCTCTTGAAAGCACCTTGGACAACCGTTATAATAGAAAAGAATTTCAAAAAAGAGGGGTTTCTTATGATATATTTTGATAACAGTGCAACAACCCCAATCTTTCCGCAAAGCTTAGATGCATATGTAAAAACCAGTCAGCGGATTATTGGGAATCCATCAAGCTTGCATGATTTAGGCAATCAAGCTAACCGGTTGTTGCAGCAAGCAAGAAAGCAGATCGCTGATTTGATCCATGTAGAACCAGAAGAAATCTATTTTACTTCAGGCGGAACAGAAGGAGATAACTGGGTATTAAAAGGAACGATGATCGAAAAAAGAGAATATGGGAATCATATGATCATTTCAGGAGTCGAACATCCGGCCGTCAGCGAGACAGCAGAACAATTAAAAGAATTAGGAATCGAAGTAAGTATCGCCCCAGTGGATAAACGCGGATTTGTACGTGTCGACGAATTGAAAGAATTAATAAGAAAAGAGACAGTATTAGTCTCTGTTATGGCTGTGAATAATGAAGTAGGATCGATTCAGCCCATCCAGGAAATCAGTGATCTTTTGGATGATTTTCCTAAAATTCATTTCCATGTAGATGCTGTTCAGGCGATTGGAAAAGTACCATTCTCGCAATGGTTGACAGAAAGAGTTGATTTTGCAACATTTTCAGCTCACAAATTCCATGGCCCACGGGGAACTGGTTTCATTTATTGGAAAAAGGGTCGTCGTTTAGCACCATTACTGACAGGTGGAGGACAGGAAAGGAATCAGCGAAGTGGGACAGAAAATGTTCCAGGGATTGTGGCTATGGCTAAAGCTTTACGTTTATCATTAGAGATAAAGGAACAAAAACCTGAGCAGACACAACGCTTAAAAGTAGCTCTAATCAATGCGTTGAAGACGTATGAGAAAGTGACGATTTTTTCAGAAGGAACTGACTATGCACCGCATATTTTATGTTTTGCTCTAAAAGGAATTCGCGGCGAAGTTCTCGTCCATGCCTTAGAAGAAAAACAAATATTTGTTTCTACTACTAGTGCCTGCTCCTCACGTAAACATATGGCAAGCAGTACATTGCACGCAATGCATGTACCAAATGATCTGGCTACATCTGCTGTTCGAATCAGCTTAGATGAAAACAATTCGCTTGCAGAAGTCGAGCAATTTATGATTATTTTCAAGCAGCTTTATAAGAAATTTTCTGCAATCAATTAAAAGAGGAGTGTTCTTGTGAAATACAGTGAAATTATGGTCCGTTATGGGGAACTTTCGACAAAAGGAAAGAATCGAAAAAGCTTTATCATGCAACTAGCACAAAATGTCAGACAAGCTTTGAAAGACTTTCCAGAAATCAAAATCCATGCTGATCGGGACCGGATGCATCTTTTATTGAATGGCGCAGACGGGCAGCTAGTTATTCCAAAACTAGCAAAAATATTTGGGATCCAAAATTTTTCTCCAAGTATTCGTGTAGAAAAAGATGTCGAAGTTTTAAAACAAGCTGTTCAAGACATCATGAAAGAAATTTATACTGGGAAAGAAACATTTAAAATTATCGCTAAAAGAAGCGATCACCAATTTGAATTGACAAGTAATGAATTGAATCAAACATTAGGTAATGCTGTTTTTGATATTTTCCCGCATATCCAAGTTCAAATGCGTCAACCAGATATTCCATTACGTGTAGAGATTCGGCGTGATGGCGCTTATCTATCGTATGAAACGATCAAGGGAGCTGGAGGATTGCCCGTAGGAACAAGCGGAAAAGGAATGCTTATGCTTTCTGGGGGGATTGATTCTCCTGTAGCAGGGTACTTTGCCATGAAGCGGGGAGTGGAAATTGAAGCTGTTCATTTTGCTAGTCCGCCGTATACAAGTGAACAAGCACTGCAAAAAGCAAAAGATCTAACAGCCAAACTAGCACCTTATGTGGGAACGATCCATTTTATCGAAGTGCCATTTACCGAGATTCAAGAAGAAATCAAAAAGTCAGTGCCACAAGGATATTGGATGACAATTACTCGTCGAATGATGTTGCGTTTGACCGATGAAATTCGCCGTATTCGTCATGGTTTAGTCATTTTGAATGGTGAATCATTAGGTCAAGTGGCTTCGCAAACTTTGCAAAGTATGGTAGCTATCAATGAAGTAACGAATACGCCAATCATTCGGCCTGTAGCGACAATGGATAAACTTGAAATCATTGAAGTAGCAGAACAGATCGATACATTTAATCTTTCTATCCAGCCTTTTGAAGACTGCTGTACGATTTTTGCTCCTCCACAGCCAAAAACACGCCCTCAACTGGAAAAGGTCCATCAATATGAAGAGCGTTTAGCAATAGATGAAATGATCCAACGAGCACTAGCTGGCTTGAAGATGGAAGAGATACAAGCAGAATCGTCTAATGAAAAAACTGAAGAATTTTCAGAATTGCTATAAGAGGTTATGAAAATAGTGTTTTGACCAGAGTATTAGAGAAACAAAACGAAAAAATAGCTCCATGTATTTTACCGTTTTTGAACTAATGTCAAAGATTAGCTGATTGAATACCATTTATCAAGAAGTTATGGAAAAGCCGGTTCTTTTTTACTAACTGAAAAATAAAATTTTATTTAGAGATCAAGCTACAGTTGATAAATGATATAAAAAAGAGAATTTCCCATGAAATAGCGAGGTTGTGAGAGAAGTGGGTAGCTTCAAGAAATAAGAAGGAATTTACGAAAATTGCTTTTCAAATTTTTGTGAAATTTCGGCTTATTTCCGAAGAAGTTACTTCTGGAACACCGTGTATCAGAGGTTGTGAAAAAGCTGCCCTGCATCAAGTAATAAGAACAGCCAAACAAAAATAGTTCCTCATATTTTACGTTTGGTTGAGCTTATTACCGCAGATGCAAGCTTTTGAACACCGTTTTATTTGTCTCACACCCTTTTCCTTCCTACTTGTAACCTTGCTCCCGGGTTAGAAACATGTTACACTAAATATGTGAAATTATTAACAAGGAGCGTCGTTATGCGAGAAAAAACAGATACACTGCCAAAAGCAACTGCGAAAAGATTACCTTTATATTTACGCTACTTGAAGATGCTGGATGACTCAGGCATAAGTAGAATCAAATCAAATGAGTTTAGCGAAATCACCCAAATTCCTTCTGCAACGATCCGCAGAGACTTCTCGCAATTAGGCGAGCTAGGCAGAAGCGGATATGGCTATGATGTCCCTTTCCTTATCGATGTATTCAATAATATCCTTAATACTAAAGAAGAAAAACGAATCGCATTAGTAGGATATGGAAATCTTGGCAAAGCATTGAAACACAACAATTTTAGAAGAAATGAAAATCTAAATATCGTGTGCGTCTTTGATAATGATCCAGCACTGATCAATCGAGTAATTGATGGAGAAATGATCTATCCGATTGATCGTTTCGCGGAGATAGCCAAAGCAAAAAATGTGACAGTAGCAATCTCTACGGTACCAAGTAAATATTCACAATCTGCTATTGATGAAATTGTCAAAGGAAATGTAACCGCTATACTTAATTTTGCGCCTGACAGAGTAACTGTCCCAGCTTATGTCAATGTTCAATACATTGATTTGACAACCGAGTTGCAGACGCTTATTTACTTTGATGAGAATTACTCAGAAGTTTTTTCTTAGGAAAATTTGAGTAGGCTTATTGATCTTGCGAGAACTCGTCGTAATTCTTTCAAAAATTTTTTAGTACTAAATGAAGTGGTTTTTCACGACCACTTGTTGACTAAAAAAAAAAACCATTGTAGAATGAAGCATAACGCTGAACAAGAGGAGTAACTGGCACATTCATTCTTAGAGAGAGAACTATCTGCTGAAAGGTTCTCAATGACAACCAGTGAAGGTAGCTTGGGAGTTTCTGTCTTGAATGGAGTAGAGATAGACGAGTCGTGATCGTTAACTCACTTGAGAGGCAATAATGATTGATTATTGCAATTTAGGTGGTACCGCGTAAATCATACGTCCTAGAATACGAAAGTATTTTAGGACGTTTTTTAGTTTAAAGGAGGAAAACAGCATGACGGAAGAAAATAACCTATCAACAAAATATAATCCGCAAGAAGTTGAAGCTGGACGTTATCAGCATTGGTTAGAACAAGATTTGTTTAAACCGAGCGGAAATAAAAAAGCAAAACCTTATTCAATCGTGATCCCGCCCCCAAATGTTACTGGAAAACTTCATTTAGGGCATGCTTGGGATACGACCTTGCAAGATATGCTGATTCGTCAAAAGAGAATGCAAGGATATGATACTTTATGGCTGCCTGGTATGGACCATGCAGGAATCGCGACACAAGCAAAAGTAGAAGCGAAGCTTAGAGAGCAAGGGATTTCTCGTTATGATCTAGGTCGTGAAAAGTTCATCGATCAAGTGTGGGAATGGAAAGAAGAGTATGCGAGCCACATCCGCGAACAGTGGGCTAAAATGGGCTTATCTTTAGATTACAGTAGGGAACGTTTTACATTAGATGATGGATTATCTGAAGCAGTACGTAAAGTTTTTGTTACCTTATACGAAAAAGGTTTGATTTATCGTGGTGAATATATCATCAACTGGGATCCTCAAGCACGAACAGCTCTATCTGATATCGAAGTTATTCATAAAGATATCGAAGGCGCCTTTTATCATATGAGCTATGAACTAGCAGATGGATCAGGCGTAGTAGAAATTGCGACAACCCGTCCAGAAACGATGTTGGGAGATACGGCGATTGCTGTTCATCCAGAAGACGAGCGTTATCAAGCGCTCATCGGCAAAAAAGTGATTCTACCTTTAGTCAATAAAGAAATCCCAATCATTGCAGATGAATATGTAGATATGGAATTCGGGACAGGTGTAGTAAAAATCACTCCAGCACATGATCCAAACGACTTTGAGGTAGGTAATCGTCATGATCTTCCACGCGTAAATGTTATGGATGATGATGGTACGATGAATGAACTAGCAGGAAAATATGCTGGAATGGATCGTTTTGCTGCTCGTAAAGCAATCGTGCAAGATCTGAAAGAAATCGGTCGATTGATTAAAATCGATACGATGATCCACAGTGTGGGTCATTCCGAGCGGACAGGTGTCGTTGTTGAACCTCGGCTGTCTACTCAATGGTTTGTAAAAATGGCGCCGTTAGCGAAAAAAGCCATTGATAACCAAGAAACAGATCAAGCAGTGGAATTCTTCCCTCCAAGATTCAATCAAACGTTTTTACGTTGGATGGAAAATGTCCATGATTGGGTAATCTCACGACAATTATGGTGGGGACATCAAATTCCTGCATGGTATCACAAAGAAACAGGTGAAATGTATGTAGGGATGGAAGCACCAGCGGATAGTGAAAACTGGGTACAAGATCCTGATGTTTTAGACACTTGGTTTAGTTCAGCTTTGTGGCCTTTCTCAACAATGGGCTGGCCAGATACGGAAAGCGAAGATTATAAGCGATACTTCCCTACTAGCACTTTAGTAACCGGTTATGACATCATTTTCTTCTGGGTAAGCAGAATGATTTTCCAAAGCTTGGAATTTACTGGCGAACGTCCATTTGAGAATGTCTTGATTCATGGATTGATTCGTGACGAACAAGGGCGGAAGATGAGTAAATCATTAGGTAATGGAATCGATCCGATGGAAGTAATCGAAAAGTATGGAGCAGATGCTCTCCGCTGGTTCTTATCGAATGGTTCTGCACCAGGACAAGATGTCCGCTTCAGCTATGAAAAAATGGATGCTTCTTGGAACTTTATCAACAAAATCTGGAATGCTTCACGTTTCGTTATCATGAATATCGAAGGAATGACCGTAGAAGAGATCGATTTATCTGGAGAAAAATCAGTGGCTGACCGGTGGATCCTTACTCGTTTGAATGAAACGATCGAACGAGTAACTGAGCTATTTGATCGTTTTGAATTTGGTGAAGCAGGTCGACAACTGTATAACTTTATCTGGGATGATTTTTGTGACTGGTACATCGAAATGAGTAAAGAAGTACTTTATGGAGATGATGCTGTTTCAAAACAAACCACCCGTAGCATCTTAGTCCATACACTTGATCAGATCCTACGTTTATTGCATCCAATCATGCCATTCGTTACAGAAGAAATATGGGAACATATTCCTCATCAGGGAAATTCTCTAGTAGTGGCAGAATATCCTGTTGTACGTCCAGAGTTTGATGATGAAACAGCTTCTAAAGGGATGGAAGTATTGAAAGAATTGATTCGAGCCGTTCGAAATATTCGTTCAGAAGTGAATACACCATTGTCTAAACCAATTACGTTGCTAATTAAAACAAACGATGCTAAAATCGATCAATTTTTAGTTGAAAATACAAGCTATATCGAACGCTTCTGTAATCCCGAAGAGTTGACGATATCAAGTGAGATCACTGCGCCAGATCTAGCGATGTCAGCTGTTCTGACAGGTGCAGAAATCTTCTTGCCGTTAGCAGGATTGATCAATATTGAAGAAGAAATCAAACGATTAGAAAAAGAACTGGAAAAGTGGACAAGCGAAGTAAAACGTGTCCAAGGAAAACTTTCTAATGAACGTTTTGTTTCTAACGCGCCGGAAGAAGTAGTAGAGGCAGAGCGTGCAAAAGAAAAAGATTATTTAGAGAAGCAAACGGCTGTCAAAGAACGAATCGAAAGTTTGCGTACTATTCAATAAGAATAGAAAAAGAGAGTGTTCAATCAGCTAGCTATTACTAAAAGCTAGCTGATTGAACATCGTTACAGGAAAGAGTTTGAGCCTCACTCTTAGCTTCGATTCATAAGGAGATGTGACATAAATTTTGTCACATCTCTTTTTTAGTCTACTCTTATTATGTAGGAGAAGGAGGGAGATGGATCATGTATCAAGAGTCAATAAAGTAGTTGATAAAATCGTTCCTCTCTCTGTTTCTTTTCTCTTTGTCATACTTTTATTTTTCTTATGTGTTCTATTTGTTATAATAAAAGAGAAATGGGGGAATTGTTGATGACGATTGAAGAAGCAATAGAATGGATCCATAGTCGATTACCATTTGGTTCACGTCCTGGCCTTGACCGAGTCGAAGCTTTATTAGAAGTGGTAGGGCATCCAGAGAGAAAAGTAAAAACGATCCATATCGCTGGAACAAACGGAAAAGGTTCTACTGTAGCTTATTTGAGAAGCCTATTAGAAGAGGCTGGGCTGACAGTAGGTACATTTACTTCACCTTATATCGAAACGTTCAATGAACGGATCGCAATCAATGGCAAAAGCATCCCAGACAATGATTTGATCCAGCTTGTAAAAAAATATCAGCCACTGATCAAACAACTTGATCAATTTGAAGCAGTAGCTGGTATTACTGAATTCGAGACATTAACAGCAATGGCATTTGATTATTTTTTGATGAAGAAAGTGGACGTAGCGATTATCGAAGTTGGCTTAGGCGGCTTATTGGATTCTACCAATGTAGCTGTACCAATGCTGACGGGAATAACAACGATTGGACTTGATCATACCGAAATACTTGGAGATACAATTGAAGAAATCGCTGCACAAAAAGCTGGAATCATCAAACAAGGCGTTCCAGTAGTAACAGGAAATATTGCCCCAGAAGCTTTTACTGTCATCCAACAAACAGCTAAAGCAAAAAATGCACCGCTTTATGTATACGGGGAAAATTATAAAATAAACTATCTGCATCCTGATGAGATGTGGGGAGAAGTATTTGAATTTTTTAATGAAATAGGAAAGATCCCTCAATTAACCACTCCGCTTTTAGGGCAACATCAAGTTGAAAATGCAGGAGTAGCCATCGAATTGTATTTTGTTTACTGTCAATTGGAAAAGCTGCCTTTCCGAGAAAAAGATGTTTTGAAGGGATTGAAGAAATCTCGATGGCCAGGAAGAATGGAGCGTTTGAGTAACGAGCCATTAGTTGTTTTAGATGGTGCCCATAATACGCATGCAATGAACCGGCTTGTTGAGAATTTGAAAAAAGAATTCAAAGGATATCAAATCAACATTTTGTTTTCCGCCTTACGAACTAAAAATGTTAGAGAAATGCTAGAACGATTGCAGCAAGTACCAAATGTCCATATTTATTTGACGACCTTTGAACATCCAAAAGCCATCGAATTAAGTGAAGTATCAGATTTAGCAAGTGAGAGAGTATCAATCGTTTCATTGTGGCAATTCGGATTAGCAGATATATTGGAAAAGATGACAAATGAAGACGTATTAGTTGTGACCGGTTCACTTTATTTCATTTCAGAAGTTCGCCATTTATTAATACAATTAGGAGGAGATCATGAAGTATAATGCAGTGATTTTTGACATGGATGGTTTGCTGTTCGACACAGAGTTAGTGTATTACGAAGCCACACAAGTAGTAGCAGACAAGATGGGTTTTCCTTATGATAAAGACCTGTATTTAAAATTCTTAGGTGTTTCAGATGAAGAAGTATGGGCGAATTATCATATGATTTTCTCGGAATTTGGCAAAACAAGTGTACAAAGATTCATAGATGATTCATACCAGGAAACGCTTGAACGTTTTTCGCAAGGAGCGGTACAAATGAAGCCCGGTGTGTTGGAACTCCTCTCTTTTTTAGAAGAACATCAGATTCCCAAAGTTGTCGCTTCCAGTAACCAACGAGCAGTCATTGAACTTTTATTGAAGAAGAACAATCTGTTTGAACGATTTGAGGCGATTGTTTCTGCAGAAAATGTTCAACGAGCAAAACCAGACCCAGAAATTTTCTTGTTAGCTAATCAGAAGCTAGGTACAGCGAAGAAAGAAACATTGATTTTAGAAGATTCACAAAATGGTATTTTAGCAGCTTCTGCGGCTGAGATCCCGGTAGTCATGGTACCAGATCTGCTTCCACCATCCCAAGAATTGATCAAAAAAACAGCTGGGGTTGTTTCTTCTTTACATGAAATCCCTGCATTGTTAAAATAAAAATCCATCTCTTTTCGTATCTTATTTTAGATAAGATAGAAAGGAGATGTTTTTTTGGGAAAACGATTGATCAAAGAAGTACCTACTAGCTCTTTACCAAGGGAACGTATGGAAATTTATGGCGCTGAAGCTTTATCGGATCAGGAGCTTTTGGCAATCTTACTGCGTACCGGTCAACACCCTTATAGTGTGATGTCGATTGCTGGAAATCTGTTAAAAACGTTTGGAGGACTGGCCTCTTTACGACAGGCTACTTTGCATGAGTTAGAAGAGATTCGAGGGATAGGACGCGTGAAAGCAATCGAAATCAAAGCCTTGATCGAATTAGGTCGACGAATTCAGACGGATCATGAAAGAGCGGCTCCACCGGTTCGTACCAGCTACGAATTGGCCCAGCAATTGATTCTGGAAATGAAAGATCACAAACAAGAACATTTGGTTTGTATTTATTTGGACACGAAGAATCAAGTGATCTTAAAAAAAACAGTGTTCATCGGTTCGCTGAATCAGTCAGTCGCTCATCCTAGAGAAATTTTCCATTATGCTGTACGTTATTGTGCAGCAAGGATCGTTTTAGCGCATAATCATCCTTCTGGTAATGTTATTCCATCGCAGCAGGATATGAATTTTACCAAAAGGATACAAAAGTGTGGAGAAATGATGGGGATCACTGTACTGGACCACTTGATCATCGGACGCAAACGATATTTTAGTTTGAGAGAAGAAGGAATGATGGAAGAGAAGTAAGTTGCTTTCTTGCAAAAAAAATGAAGCAAGTGTACAATTATATTGTAATTTTGTTTGGGAATAGAAGTTGAAACATCTGTTGCACCTCTATCGTACACGAGCAATGTTACAATTTAAATTAGTGCTTTTGGCACGAGGAGGATATTATTATGGAAAACGGAACAGTAAAATGGTTCAACGCTGAAAAAGGATTTGGATTTATCTCACGTGAAGATGGAAGCGACGTATTCGTTCACTTCTCAGCTATCCAAGGTGACGGATTCAAAACATTAGAAGAAGGTCAAGCAGTGACTTTCGACGTTGAAGAATCAGACCGCGGCCCACAAGCTGCAAACGTTGTAAAAGCTTAATTTTATCTGTAAATCAAATTGATGGTAGACATCAATTTTTACGAGAGAACAAAGCGAGTAACAAAAATACCTGCCACAAGAGACAATTTCTCTTGTGGCAGGTATTTTTTTGTATGAAAAAGTAAATAAATTTAAGAGGCTATGAAAGAGCCACCTTGTATCAAGGAATAAGAACAAACAAAAATGGCTTCTCATGTTTTTCATTTGTTTTCTCTCATATTCAGGACAAGGTGCTGATTTCATAACCTCTTATTTATTCTTCATCTGGTGTCATTACCATTGGCAAAATCATTGGATGTCTTTCTGTACGTTCGAATAAGAAAGGCTGAAGCGCGCCAGTCATCGCTTCTTTCAATTTATATTCTGAACAGTCAGGTCCATTCAAACATTCTCTTAAAGCGTGGAATAAGATTCGCTGAGCTTCATTGATCATTTCTCCTGATTCTCGCATGTAGACAAATCCACGAGAGAGAATATCTGGACCAGCCAAGATTTCTTTTTTCTTGATATCCACTGTCGCGACAGCTAATACAAGACCTTCTTCTGAAAGAAGGTGACGGTCACGTAAAACGACATTACCAATATCACCAATCCCGCTACCATCGATATACACATCTCCAGCCACAAAATGCCCAGCAGGACGCGCAGAATCGCTAGTTAACGCTAAAACATCGCCATTTTCCATGATGAAGCAGTTTTCTGCAGGAACACCTACATCTTGTGCTAGAGAAGCATGTACTTTCAACATGCGGAATTCTCCGTGGACAGGAATAAAATATTTTGGCTTCATCAAACGAAGCATTAATTTTTGTTCTTCTTGTCCACCGTGACCGGAAGTATGGATGTTATTGATTTTTCCGTGAATCACTTCTGCACCAGCTTCAGACAGCAAATTGATCAAATGATTGACACTTGTTGTATTACCAGGAATAGGTGAACTTGAAAAGATCACTGTATCGTCTGGCTGGATTTGGATTTGACGGTGAGTACCATTCGCGATGCGGCTCAACGCGGCCATCGCTTCTCCTTGAGAACCTGTACATAGGATCATCGTTTCATTGGCAGGCAAGCGATTGATTTCGTGTGCATCTACAAATGTGCCGTCTGGAACTTTGATATATCCTAAACGTTGACCGTTGACGATGGCATTTTCCATGCTTCGTCCGAAAACAGCGATTTTACGACCAGTTGCCACAGCGGCATCTGCTGCTTGCTGCAAACGGAAGATGTTAGAAGCAAAGCTGGCAAAAATGATACGTCCTTCGATTTTTGAAAAGATCTTCAAAATAGAATGCCCAATCGTTTTTTCTGATTTAGTAAATGTTGGAATCTCAGCATTTGTACTATCAGATAAAAGGCACAAGACTCCTTCTTCCCCGATACGAGCCATTTTATGCAAGTTTGCTGGTTCGCCAACAGGAGTGAAATCGAATTTGAAGTCTCCAGTCGCTACGATATTTCCAGAAGGTGTTTTCACCACGATCCCTAATGCATCTGGGATACTATGGGTCGTTCTGAAAAAGCTGACAGAAGTCTTTCTAAAACGGATGATCGTATCTTCATTGATCTCATGGAGCTCTGCATCTCGAAGCAAGCCATGCTCATCTAATTTGTTTGTGATCAACGCTAATGCGAGAGGACCAGCATAGATAGGAATATTTGCTTGTTTCAGCAAGTAGGGTATTCCGCCGATGTGGTCTTCGTGCCCGTGAGTAATCACCAAGGCTTTTACTTTGTGTAAGTTTTGTATGATGTAGCTGTAGTCGGGAATGACATAGTCAATTCCAAGTAAATCGTCTTCCGGGAATTTGATCCCGGCATCAATCAAAATGATTTCATCTTGGAATTGTACCCCATACGTATTTTTCCCGATTTCACCTAATCCACCAATAGCAAAGACGCCTGTCTCGTTATTTTTGATGGAAAGTTTCATATTAAAACTCCACTAATGAGAAATCAGCATTTTCTTTTTCGTACTCTAGATGACTTCCTTCTAGAAGTTGAACGAATTCAATATTGTATGGGGTATTTTCTTCCACACGTTGGCGAGCGTCTACATCGCTTTTTGCCTCAATGTAAAGAGATTTTGTTTCTTCCCGTTTAGGGTTGCGTACTTTTGTTTCTTGATAATAAACTTTATAGATCATTGTTTTGTCTCCTTTATCTGCGTAAAGCAGTGATTTAGCTAGTTGATTTTTTTAGACAACACAAAACGAGGGGACAAGCCACCTGGTTTTTCATATACTTTGACTAGAATACTGGATTCGAGTCAAAGAGACAAGCCTCGTTTTTGCTTATCTGTTCGGATATTTTTTCAACCGTACCTTCTGTATAAAAAATATACAACAATTAATTGTTATTCTAGCATAAAACAGCAAATAAGTATAGAAATCAACTAGATTGAAAGAAAAAATCAATGTTTATCATCCCGCTATAATCATAATGACTTTTTTATGAGAGAAGTGTTCTATTAATAGGCTCGTTGTGCTATCATTTTTAGTAATGAAAATGTAACAAAAGATTAAAAGGAGATGAGAAAGTGAAACTAATGTGGCATTATACCATGCGTCATAAGAAATTCTTGTTTTTCAATTTCATATGCGTATTTGGTTTTATTTTGATTGAATTAGGACTTCCTACGATTTTAGCACGTATGATCGATGTAGGAATCCGCAATGATGATTTTGATTATGTGAAGCAACAAGGGATATTTATGATCGTTATTACTGTAATCGGTATTATTTTGAATATCTTGTTAGGTTATTTTGGTTCGAGGATTACGACTAATATCGTAGCAGATATTCGAGATGATTTGTTCGAAAAGATCCAAAGTTATTCGCATCAGGAATACGAAAATCTAGGCGTATCTTCATTGATCACTCGTACAACAAACGATGCTTATCAGATCATGTTGTTCCTGCAAAATATTTTACGTATCGGTTTTATGGCACCAATGATGTTCATTGTCAGTTTGTACATGGTCATGCGTACAAGTGTGACACTCAGTTTGTATGTAGTAGGTGCATTACCTTTACTATTATTGGCAGTCGTAGCGATTGCTAAGGTGTCTGAACCGTTATCTAAAAAGCAACAAAAAAACTTAGATAAAATCAACAGTATCTTGCGGGAAAATCTTTCAGGATTGCGTGTGATTCGTGCATTCGTCAATGAAAAGTTTGAAGAAAAACGTTTTGCTGTAGTCAATGAGAATTATGCTTCTAGTTCAAAAAGCTTATTCCGTTTGATGGCTGTTGCACAACCGGGTTTTTATTTCTTATTTAATATCGTAATGGTATTGATCATCTGGAGCGGGGCAGTGCAAATCGATGCAGGCGAGCTTCGTGTAGGAGATTTGATTGCGTTTATCGAGTATATATTCCATGCCTTGTTCTCATTCATGTTATTTGCCAGTGTGTTCATGATGTATCCAAGAGCAGCTGTTTCAGCTGGACGTATCCAAGAAGCCCTAGATGCCAAACCTTCGATTGTAGAAGATCCAAAGGGTATATCTGATACAAAAACTAAAGGGTATATCGAATTTCAAAATGTAACATTTGCTTATCCAGGCCATTCGCAAGAACCAGTGATTCGAAATGTCAGTTTTACAGCCTCTCCAGGAGAAACCGTTGCTTTTATTGGAAGTACCGGTAGCGGAAAATCTACGTTGATCCAATTGATTCCTCGCTTTTATGATGTGAGTGAAGGAAAGATCTTGATCGATGGAGTAGACGTGAGAGATTATCGGCTAAGCAAGTTGCGAGATAAGATTGGGTTTATTCCGCAAAAAGCGTTGCTATTTACTGGAACGATTGCAGATAATTTGCGATACGGGAAAGAAGATGCTACGCAAGAAGAAATGGAACGTGCAGCTGAGATTGCTCAAGCTTCAGAATTCATTTCTCGAAAACCAGATGGATTTAATGAACATTTATCAGAAGGTGGTTCCAATTTTTCAGGTGGGCAAAAACAACGATTGGCAATAGCCAGAGCCATCATACGCCGTCCGGAAATCTATATTTTTGATGACAGCTTTTCTGCATTAGATTATCAAACGGATGCGAAGTTACGTGCTCGTCTGAAAAAAGAAACGACAGAATCTACTGTGTTGATCGTAGCACAACGTGTGGGAACGATCATGCATGCAGATAAGATCATCGTATTAAATGAAGGAGAAGTCGTCGGTATGGGGACGCATCGGGAGTTGTTGGAAAAATGCCCGATTTATTATGATATTGCCGCTTCTCAATTATCAAAGGAGGAATTAGCATGAAAAAAACCTTTTCTTCCTTAAAACGTTTAGCTCGATATATCAGACCGTATCGTGGGACTTTTCTTTTAGTGATCCTATTTACAGTTCTGACAGTGGCTTTCAACGTGGCTTTGCCATATGTTACAGGACTTCCTACTACAGAAATCAGCCGTAATATTGCCAATAGCGAATCAATCAATTTTTCTTATATATTCAAATGTCTCATTTGGATCACAGTTGTTGGAATAGGGTATTGTATTTCGCAATTACTTTCTGGTGTTTTGATGACAAATGTCGTTCAAAGTGCCATGCATGATTTGAGAAGAGACATAGAAGAAAAAATCAATCGTCTTCCGGTTTCATATTTCGATAAAAACCAGCAAGGAAATATTTTGTCTCGTGTGACGAATGATGTAGATGCAGTCAGCGGTGCTTTACAACAAGCTTTTATTGGTATCGTAAATGCGATATTGGGAATTACGTTGGCTGCAGCAATGATGTTTTATATCCAGCCGATGATGGCGTTGATCTCTATGATCATGATTCCAACATCGATCTGGATCTCAAAACGAGTGATCAATGCTTCGCAGAAATATTTTCAAAGCATGCAGAATTCTCTTGGTGAGCTAAACGGCTACGTCCAAGAAAATATGACAGGTTTTAGTGTATTGAAAGTATATGGACGCGAAAAAGAAACATTGGAAGGATTCAAAAAAGTTAATCACAGCTTGAAATACTTTGGGTTTCGTGCAGCATTCATTTCTGGCTTGATGATGCCTCTAGTTCAATTAACTGCCTATGCTACTTATATTGGTATGGCTGTTCTAGGAAGCTTTTATGTTATTACTGGGGCGATCGTTGTCGGTCAACTACAAGCATTCATCCAATATATTTGGCAAATCAGTCAGCCAATGGGGAACGTGACACAATTGTCTTCAGTTTTGCAAAGTGCATCAGCGGCAACGAAACGTGTATTCGAGATTTTAGATGAGCCAGAAGAAAAAGAAAACAAAGTAGATGCTTCACTGCCAGAAACGATTTTAGGAGATGTGACATTCGATCATGTCGATTTTGCATATGATCCGAAGAAACCATTAATCCAAGATTTGAATTTTGAAGTGAAAGCTGGTCAAACCGTAGCTGTGGTCGGTCCGACCGGTGCCGGCAAGACGACATTGATCAATCTATTGATGCGTTTTTATGACGTAGACAAAGGAGCAATAAGGATTGATGGAATTGACACCAAATCAATGAGTCGCAGTGATGTGCGTTCGCTATTTGGTATGGTCTTGCAAGATGCATGGCTTTATCAAGGAACGATTGCAGATAATATCCGCTTCGGAAAGCTTGATGCGACAGATTATGAAGTAGTTGATGCTGCGAAAACAGCAAACGTAGATCATTTTATCCGAACAATGCCAGATGGATATGATATGGCCATCAATTCTGAGGGAGACAATGTGTCTTTAGGACAAAAACAGTTGCTGACGATTGCCCGAGCAGTGGTCTCCGATCCTAAAATCTTGATTTTAGATGAAGCAACAAGTTCAGTAGACACCCGTTTAGAAGCGTTGATTCAAAAAGCAATGGATCGCGTGATGGAGGGACGGACAAGTTTCGTCATCGCTCACCGTTTATCGACAATCCGTGATGCAGATCTGATTCTAGTGATGGATCAAGGTCAGATCATTGAAAAAGGAACGCATGAGAGTTTATTGGCACAAGGTGGATTTTATGAAAAACTGTATAACAGCCAATTTGCTGAGGAAGCAGAATAAGTCATATAAGAATAAAACAGTTTAAAACTTATTTTTTGTTCTCTATTCTTGATAATGGTAAAGTAAAGTTATCAAGAAAAGTGAGGACACGGAGATGGAACAGTTTTTAAATGAAAAAATTACTGAAGCCAAAAGAGAAGTTGATCGTTTAACGCACGTCTGTCAGACGAAGCCTTTTGATTCAGCTGATTTTTTTGAAAATGAGTTTCAAATCGAACGCTTGGCAGCACAAATAGAAGTGTACGAATTAATTTTAAAAAAAGTAATAGAAGAAAATATAGATGTACAATAAAAACAGGTAAAACGTCAGTTACCAGATACTGTAAATAGACATCTGGCCTGAGCAGGTTTTACCTGTTTTTTTCTTATGAAATAAATATATGCTATGATACCTTTATTCAATAGGATTAGTTTCTACAAAAAATGAAAGGAGAAAAATAAATATGGAACGGTTTATAGCATCAAATGCCACAGTGATTGGTGACGTGACATTGTCAGAAGATGTGACGATCTGGTATCAAGCTGTTTTACGTGGGGACAGTAATTGGATAAAAGTAGGACAAAGAACGAATATCCAAGATGGTACAATCATCCATGTCGATCATGATGCACCTGTAGATATTGCGGAGAATGTGACGGTAGGACATCAGTGCATGCTACATGGCTGTACAATCGAAAAAGGGGCGCTGATCGGGATGGGGACCACGATATTGAATCATGCGGTTATTGGTGAGAATAGTTTGATTGGTGCTGGATCATTAGTAACAGAAGGAAAAGTTATTCCTCCTAATGTCTTGGCTTTTGGTCGCCCAGCTAAAGTGATCCGTCCTTTGACAAAAGAAGAAATACAAAAAAACAAAGAAAACATCCAGCATTATGTCGAGATAGGTCGGATGCATGCGCAAGGAAAATTCAAGGAGCAAAGATAGGCAGTAGCATCCATAAAATAAAAAAGGATGGTCAGTTTGAGTTGACCATCCTTTTTTATTTGGTTTAGATAAGAGAGCTTAAAAAAGCTTCCTTTGAAACAGATTAATTTAATGAAGAACTGTTTTCCATGACTTCATCGATCAATCCATATGCTTTTGCTTGTTCAGCTGTCATATAGTTGTCACGATCTGTATCTTTTTCAATCACTTCAAGCGGTTGTCCAGTGCGTTCAGCTAAAATTTTGTTTAAGCGTTCGCGTGTTTGCAAAATATGGCGTGCCGCAATTTCGATTTCAGTTGCTTGCCCTTGAGCGCCGCCAAGAGGTTGATGGATCATGATCTCAGCATTTGGTAAAGCAAATCGTTTACCTTTTGTACCAGCTGTCAGCAAGAAGCTTCCCATTGAAGCAGCCATACCCATAACAATTGTTTGGACATCTGCTTTGACAAAGTTCATTGTGTCGTAAATAGCCATACCTGCTGTAACTGAACCACCAGGAGAATTGATATAAAGATAGATATCTTTTTCAGAATCTTGAGCGTCTAAGAAAAGCAATTGGGCGATGATCGAATTAGCAAGATCATCTGTTACTTGGCCGCTTAACATGATGATACGGTCTTTCAATAAACGTGAGTAGATATCGTAAGCTCTTTCACCTCGTGAAGATTGTTCAATGACTGTAGGAATTAAATTCATAATAGAGTTCCTCCTTGATTTCGTTTAGAAATAGTGTACCATAATTTAGTTTCTAATACCTAAAATGTAGTATACATTTTTGGTCAAAAAAGGTCAAATAAAAAACTTAGGCAAATTAGTCGCATAAACCCGCTTTATGGTATGATAAGCAGAGAAACAAAACAAGGAGGAACAACAGATTGATAGTTGGTATTACTGGTCTTATCGGAGTGCTGACAGGTGCTGTAGTTGTCTATATCGGCATGATACTGCAAATGCGTCACTTGGAAAATAAAGAACAGCGTAGACGTGAATTGGAATTGAAAGTCAAAGAAATCGAGACGCTGAATCAATTAAATAAAAAGATCAACGAGATCTTGCAAAAACGGACAACGCTGATGGAAGAATATGTCAGCTTTGATGCATTTGATGATTGTTATATCACGATTGACGATTTTGCGTATCTCCAATCATTTTCAGCGCAAAATAGTTTTTATCTGCCAAATTATATTTTAGACGAGCTATTTAAGAATATCTCCCATCGAAAAGTGATTTTATCTCCAGATGAAACAATGAAGATTGGTGGATATGCTTATAAAGGCGGACGCGTGATTTTAGAGAATTTTACGGATAGTCTGACTGAAATGATCAATGAAAAAAAAGCTCAGTTGAAGACTATGACGCGCCAGCCGATTGGTTTCTTCTCGAAAGATGATGTTTGGAGCTGATATTTTGAAGCATTGCCGTTGCACATGAGAGCGTGGTAATGCTTTCTTTTTTTCTTAATGATACAATAGAACTGAACGGAGTGAAGAAAGATGTTACAAATCTATGCCCATCGCGGAAGCAGTGGCACCCACCCAGAAAATACGCTTCCTGCATTTGCAGAAGCTGTACGAGTAGGTGCAGATGGTATCGAACTAGATGTCCATCTAAGCAAAGATGGTTATTTGATCGTTATGCACGACGAAGAAGTGGACCGGACGACTAACGGTAAAGGGCTGATTCGAGAAAAAACATTGGAAGAACTCAAAAAATTGAATGCAGGAGGAAAATTCAGCAAAGAATTTCCAGCAGCTAAAGTTCCTGAATTGAGAGAAGTGTTAGGACTGCTTCTCCAAAAAAATTACCGAGGGATGCTAATGATTGAAATTAAAACTGATCAGTATGAATATCCCGGTATCGAAGAAAAATTAGCCGAAACATTAAAAAGTAGAGATTGGCCTTTTCAACATGCATATTGCAGCTTTCATTTGGATTCTTTGGAAAAAATCGCATTACTGGAACCGGAGATACAGCTGGACTTATTGATGAGTACTTCTGATAAAAAGGTCCAACTAGCAGCAGAAACCCCTTATATAGAAGGAGTACATCCAAAAAATACTTGGTTGTTCGAACATCCAGTCCAGGCAGCTGATTTTCCAAAAGCAATTCGTGCATGGACGATTAACGATGAAGAAGAAATGGCCAAATGTCAAGAACTCAAAATAGATGGAATAATAACTGATTTTCCGGAGAAAGCTCTTCGGTGGAAACAATCAACGAAAAGTAGGTAAAATATGGAAAAAGTATTAGTGATCGTCGGTCCGACAGCAGTCGGTAAAACAGCGCTAAGTGTGGAACTCGCACAACTATTTGGAGGAGAGATCATCAGCGGTGATTCATTGCAAATCTATAAAAATCTGGATATCGGTACAGCAAAAATCAAAGAAGAAGAGATGAATAATGTTCCGCATCATTTGATTGATGTGATCGAACCTACTCAACGTTACTCAGCCGCTGATTTTCAGCATTCAGGTCGACAATTGATTACCGAGATTGCGAACCGAGAGCATCTACCTATCATCGCTGGTGGCACGGGTCTGTATATCCAATCCCTTCTATACGATTACCAGTTAGGGGCGACAGAAGAAGCGAATCCTGAGATTAGAAAAAAATACGAAACGTTAGCTGAAACAATTGGTTCCCAAGCATTATGGAATCAGTTGAAAGAAAAAGACCCGGCAGCTGCTGAGAAAATCCACTGGAACAATCAACGAAAGGTGATAAGAGCTCTGGAAGTTTTAGAGACGACAGGACATAGTATCACGGCACCTAAAGAAGAGCCAAAGCAATTGTATGATTACCTCATGATTGGATTAGATACGAAGCGTAGTATTCTTTATGAACGAATCAATCAAAGAGTCGATTTGATGCTAGCAGAAGGTTTAGTAGCAGAAGCGCGTAAGGTGTATGAGCTTGGAGAAGTCCAGGCCAGTCAAGGTATTGGATATAAAGAATTTTTCCCTTATTTTGAAGGGAAAGAAACATTGGAAGAAGCAACAGAACAAGTCAAACTACATTCGAGAAGATACGCGAAACGTCAGTTGACGTGGTTTCGTAACCGTTTGGATGCACAGTGGTTTGATCTTATAAGTGAGCCAAATCAAAAAAGTCAGATTGAGCAAACAATCAAAAAATGGCTGGAGGCGGAATAAAATGGAAGAAAAAGTGATCATCGTAGGGGTAGAAACCGAAGCAAACCAGCGTTACTTTTCAGAGTCAATGGAAGAGCTAGTTCAGCTGACGAATACCGCATCAGGAGAAGTCGTATTCACAATTACACAAAAGAGACCACAAGTGGATCGGCAAACGATTATCGGTAAAGGGAAATTACAAGAATTAGTTCAACAAGCGGATGCGCATGAAGCGGATTTGATCATCTTTAATCATGAGCTAACTCCGAGACAGAGCCAACTGATTACCGATGCTGTTGGTCTTCCGGTAATTGATCGCGTGCAGCTGATCTTAGATATTTTTGCGATGCGTGCTCGTTCGAAAGAAGGGAAGCTGCAGGTTGAACTTGCTCAGTTAGAATACCTGCTGCCTCGTTTAGTAGGGCAAGGGAAAACATTATCTCGTCTTGGCGGTGGGATCGGAACAAGAGGGCCAGGTGAAACAAAGTTAGAAACAGACCGCCGACATATACGGAATAAAATTTTTGCTGTTAAGAAAGAATTGAAAGAAGTAGAAGCTCATCGAGAGCGCAATCGCCAAAAAAGAAAAAATAGCGAGATTTTTCAGATTGGACTTATTGGCTACACGAATGCCGGGAAGTCAACTATCTTGAATCTATTGACACAAGCGGATACTTATTCGAAAGATCAATTGTTTGCAACGTTAGATCCATTGACTAAGAGATGGCGTTTTGCTGAAGGATTTGAGATTACTGTAACGGATACCGTCGGGTTCATCCAAGACCTGCCTACGCAACTGATCGATGCTTTCCATTCTACATTAGAAGAAAGTCAAAATATGGATCTTTTGCTACATGTAGTCGATGCTAGTTCTCCAGATCGTATTTTACAGGAGCAGACTGTCTTAAAATTGATGGATGAACTGAATATGAAAGAAATGCCGATACTGACTGTTTACAATAAGGCAGACCAGATCGACCCAGCAATGTTCACGCCTACGCTATTCCCAAATGTATTGATTTCTACTCAGACGAAAGAAGGTAAGATGGCGTTGATCGAAGCAATCAAACGTCAGCTGATGGAACTAATGACCCCTTATACACTTTCTGTGCCAAGCAACGAAGGACAGAAATTAAGCGAGTTGAGAAGACAAACAATGGTTTTGGACGAAGCGTACATGGAAGAAACAAACGAATATGAAGTTAAAGGGTTTGCAAAAACCAATTCAAAATGGTTAAGAAAAAACCAATAAAATTTTGTTTTTTTAACAATAAAAACACTAATAAAGGATAGTACAGTATAATAAAAAAATAAAAGGTATCTGGTACGAAAATCAACTAGATACCTTTTTTGTTTTCTTATTTTTTGTTATTTTATAAAAAAATAGAGATCTCATGTTAGAAAACCTAACATATGAAGTTGACAATATTTTTTTTAATTGGTACACTTTAGCCAACTTATAAAACGAAAGGGGACGTCTGATGGGAGAAAAGGAATTGCGCCGATCTATGTCCGTATTTCCAATTGGTACAGTTATGAAGCTGACTGATTTGTCTGCTCGGCAAATTCGCTATTATGAAGAACAAGATTTAGTTCATCCGGAACGAAGCGAAGGAAACCGACGTATGTATTCGCTGAATGATATTGATATGCTGCTTGAGATTAAAGACTATCTTTCAGATGGATTGAATATGGCTGGGATCAAACGTGTATACGAAATGGCACAGGCGAAAAAACAAGAAGCAAAAAACAAGAAGCCGTTGACAGATCATGACGTTCGACAAATTTTTCGTGATGAGATTTTGGCGCAAGGTGGGTTAAGCAAAACAGGTCATTATCAGTCGCAAGGATTGCAAAGACAATTCTTTGACTGAATAAATTAAAAAAGGAAGAGGGATACCATGGTAAAGAAACAGATAACAGGTGAAGAAATCAAACGAATCATTGAGGAAGAAAACGTACGATTTTTACGATTGATGTTCACAGACATCTTAGGTACGATCAAAAATGTAGAAGTTCCAGTGAGCCAGATCGACAAAGTATTAGAAAACAAAATGATGTTTGACGGTTCTTCGATTGAAGGATTTGTTCGAATTGAAGAAAGCGATATGTATTTGTATCCAGATCTCTCCACTTGGATGATCTTCCCATGGGAAAGTGCTCATGGAAAAGTTGCTCGTTTAATTTGTGATATCTATAATCCGGATGGGACACCATTTGCCGGCGATCCTCGCGGGAATTTGAAACGAGCATTGAAAGATATGCGCGACCTTGGTTTTACCTCTTTCAATTTAGGACCTGAACCAGAATTCTTCTTATTTAAATTAGACGAAGACGGTGGGATCACAACGACCTTGAATGATAAAGGTGGTTATTTTGATTTTGCGCCAACAGATTTAGGTGAAAATTGCCGCCGTGACATCGTGTTGGAATTAGAAAGTCTAGGCTTTGAAGTGGAAGCTTCACATCATGAAGTAGCGCCAGGACAGCATGAAATTGACTTTAAATATGCAGATGTGGTAGATGCTTGTGATAATATCCAAACCTTCAAGCTCGTTGTCAAAACGATTGCACGCAAGCATGGACTTCACGCGACTTTCATGCCGAAACCGTTATTTGGGATCAATGGTTCTGGTATGCATTGCAATATGTCTTTGTTCAATGATGAAGGAAATGTTTTCTATGATAAAGACGGTGAATTGGAACTAAGTGAAACAGCTTATCATTTCTTAGGTGGTTTGCTGAAACATGCTCGTGCCTACACAGCCGTTTGCAATCCAACAGTCAATTCTTATAAACGTCTCGTTCCAGGTTATGAAGCGCCTGTTTATGTCGCATGGAGTGGCCGTAATCGTTCGCCATTAGTACGTGTACCAGAATCTCGCGGTTTATCCACACGTTTGGAATTGCGGTCAGTTGATCCATCTGCAAACCCATACTTGGCAATGGCAGTATTGTTGCAAGCAGGACTAGACGGTATCCGTAATCAGATCACACCGCCAGCAGCTGTTGACCGTAACATTTATGTAATGGATGAGGAAGAAAGAGAAGCTGCACATATCCAGGACTTACCTTCAACTATCCATAATGCTATCAAAGAATTGCGTAAGGATAATGTAATGATTGACGCATTAGGACAACATATCTTCTCAAATTTTGTTGAAGCAAAACGTCTCGAATGGGCGGCATTCAGACAAACTGTTTCCGAGTGGGAAAGAGAACAATATCTAGAACTTTATTAAAACAGGAATAACGTGAATTAGAGGCTGTGAAATCAGCGTTTTGACCTGAGTATTAGAGAAACAAACGGCAAAATAGTTCCTCATATTTTGCCGTTTTTTGAGCTAATACCGAGGGTCAGCTGATTGAACACCGTTTAGTGGAGAGGTTGTGAAAAAGCTGCCCTACAACAAGTAATAAGAATAGCCAAGCAAAAACAGCTTTTCTTATTTTTGAATTGGCTGAACTTATTACCGCAGATGCAAGCTTTTGAACACCGTTTACCAAGAGGTTTTGAAAAAGACGTTTAGTTTCGAGTATTAAGAAAAATTTTGTGAAAATGGCTTTCTACATTTTTGCATAAATTTGGCTTAATACCGAGAAACTGGCTTTTGAACACCGTTTATCAAGAGGTCGTAAGCCTGTCGTTTAACTCTGAGTCACAAGGAGCAATTTCAAAAACAGCGTCTCATGTTTGATGGATATTGTGACTTGTGACCGAGGAGTTGGCAGGAGAACACCGTTTATTTAGAAATAAGGAGGCACGACTTTTGTCGCATCTCCTTATTTTTTTATCTATTGTTTCACTTAAAATTTTTCAGTAACGATTTTCTGATTTGCTTAGGTTTAACGTTAGCTATGTTTATATCAAGCTTATTATGTGGGTTAAATTTTTTTTGCACTCATAAAGGACTTAAGAAATAATTTCTCAAAGGATATCGAAAAAGAAAAAATTGTAAGCGGATAGTATTCATTTGAGTACTTGACTTTCCCTTAGTCAGCTTGTATTATACACCTTGGGCACCCTTTTAGAGGGTCAGAAGTTTACAGAAATTTCGGCTCCCTATTCTTATTGAAGAATAGGGAGCTTTGTTTATTTTCTGAGACTTTTCCTGCACATAAATTAAAAAGGAGTTTTTGAACTTATGACAAAATATATTTTTGTGACCGGCGGTGTCGTTTCATCAATCGGAAAAGGGATTGTTGCAGCTTCTTTAGGACGCTTATTGAAAAACCGCGGCTTAAAAGTAACTATCCAAAAATTTGATCCATACATCAACGTGGATCCGGGGACGATGAGCCCATATCAGCACGGAGAAGTATTCGTAACAGATGATGGTGCTGAAACAGATTTGGATCTGGGCCACTACGAACGTTTTATTGACATCAATTTGAACAAATACTCCAACGTGACGACAGGAAAAATCTATTCTGAAGTTTTGCGTAAAGAACGTAAGGGCGAATACTTGGGAGCAACTGTTCAAGTTATTCCTCATATTACAAATGAGATCAAAGAAAAAATCATGCGAGCAGCTAAAATGACTGATTCAGATGTGATCATTACAGAAGTAGGGGGAACAGTAGGGGATATAGAATCTTTGCCATTCCTTGAAGCACTTCGTCAAATGAAAGCAGATGTCGGTACAGATAATGTTATGTATATCCATACAACATTGATTCCTTACTTGAAAGCTGCTGGAGAAATGAAAACTAAACCAACGCAGCACAGTGTAAAAGAGCTACGTGGTTTAGGTATCCAACCGAATATTTTGGTGGTACGTACAGAGCAACCTGTTTCTCAAAGCGTGAAAAATAAATTGGCACAATTTTGTGATGTCGAACCAGAAGCAGTTATCGAGTCGCCAGATGTAGATACACTTTACTCCATCCCATTAGTTTTACAAGCACAAGGAATGGATCAAATTGTTTGCGACCATTTAAAACTAGATACACCAGAAGCAGACATGACAGAATGGAAAGAATTAGAAGAACGTGTCTTGAACTTGAAGAAAAAAGTACGGATTGCGCTTGTCGGTAAATATGTCGAGTTACCAGATGCATATATCTCAGTAGTTGAAGCATTGAAACATTCTGGTTTCGCCTATAATTCAGACATCGAGATCGATTGGATCAAAGCACAAGAATTAACGAGAGAAAATATAGAAGAACGTTTGAAAGACGCAGATGGAATCTTGGTTCCTGGTGGATTTGGTGATCGCGGAGTAGAAGGGAAAATCGAAGCGATTCGTTATGCTCGCGAAAATGACGTTCCGTTTTTAGGTATTTGTCTTGGTATGCAGATGGCTTGTGTCGAATTTGCACGTAACGTCGTTGGATTAGAAGATGCGTCATCAGCTGAAACGAATCCAGATACAGCAAACAATATTATTGATTTAATGGCTGATCAGGAAAACATCGAGAATTTGGGTGGAACTTTACGCCTTGGATTATACCCATGTAAAATCAAAAAAGGAACGAAGACGGCTGAAGCATATGATGGAGCCGATGTTGTGCAAGAACGTCACCGTCACCGCTATGAGTTCAACAACAAATATCGTCAATTGTTTGAAGAACAAGGGCTAGTCTTTTCAGGTGTCTCACCAGATAACCGTTTAGTAGAAATCGTAGAGCTGCCAGAGAAAAAATTCTTTGTGGGATGCCAATTCCACCCAGAATTGATTTCTCGTCCAAATCGCCCGCAAAAATTAATCAAAGCATTTGTCGAAGCATCATTAGCAGATCACGAAACAAAATAATTTTTGAACTTGATAGAAAGAGAAAAGTAGCAAGAGAAGGGGATAAGCAATTTTCTTGTCACTTTTCTCTTTTTCTGATTTGTTATTATTTGTAGGAAAAAAGATAGAAAGCAAAAGACTTTTTTCGATTAAAGCGCTATTGGATATTTTATTTTTTGCAAAAAACTTCTTGAAAATTTTCATTTTCATTGATTTTAGTAGAAAACTACCGAAATGTTTGGTAAAATAGGGTCGTTGGTTAAGAATTGTCTTAACAAATTTAGTTTTACAAAACTTAGGAGGAATTTTATTATGCCAGTAGTATCAGGAGCTGAATTTTTAAAAGCTGCTCGTAAAGGCGGTTACGCTGTCGGCGGATTCAACACAAACAACTTGGAATGGACTCAAGCAATCCTTGAAGCGGCTGAAGCAAAACAAGCACCAGTACTTATCCAAACATCAATGGGTGCAGCTAAATACATGGGTGGTTACAAAATCTGTAAAGATTTAATCACTGATTTAGTTGAAGCAATGAACATCACTGTTCCAGTTGCTATCCACTTAGACCATGGTGATTACGAAGCTGCTTTGGAATGTATCGAATTAGGCTATACTTCAGTAATGTTCGATGGTTCACATCTACCATTTGAAGAAAACTTGAAATTAGCTAAAGACGTTGTTGAAAAAGCACATGCAAAAGGTATCTCAGTTGAATGTGAAGTTGGTTCAATCGGCGGAGAAGAAGACGGAATCATCGGTAACGGCGAATTAGCTGATATTGAAGAATGCAAACAAATGGTTGCTACAGGTATCGACTACTTAGCTTGCGGTATCGGTAACATCCATGGTCAATATCCAGAAAACTGGAAAGGATTAGCTTTTGACCACTTACAAGCAATTGCTGATGCTGTAGGTCCAGACATGCCTTTAGTATTACATGGCGGATCAGGTATTCCTCAAGATCAAATCGAAAAAGCTATCTCAATGGGTATCTCAAAAGTAAATGTTAACACTGAATTCCAATTATCATTTGCTGCAGCTACTCGTAAATATATCGAAGCTGGTAAAGATAAAGAAGGTAAAGGATTCGACCCTCGTAAATTATTAGCTCCAGGTAAAGCAGCAATCGTTGAAGATGCTAAATCTCATATCGACTGGTTCGGTTCAGCTAACAAAGCGTAAGCATCCACATAACAGATACGATATATAGGAATGGAGAACGACTTTTGAAGTCGTTCTCCATTCTTTTTTACTTAAAACGGCAGACCATGCTCGTTTCTTTTTTTTATCTATGATAAAATACAAGCATATCCATGAAAAAAGATTAATAAACAAGGTGGAAACAGATGAAAAAAATCGTAATCAAAGGAAACCGACCTTTAGCTGGTGAAGTAACGATCAGCGGTGCAAAAAATAGTGCAGTCGCATTGATTCCAGCTGCAATCTTAGCTGATTCCCCAGTGATCTTGGAAGGTGTGCCGGACATACAAGATGTTCAGTCATTAATTGAAATTTTAGAGATCATGGGCGCAACTGTCCATTTTTCCAACAACATACTAGAAATCGATCCTCGAGAAATCGTATCGATTCCGATGCCACACGGAAAAATCAATAGTTTGCGTGCTTCTTATTATTTTATGGGAACACTGCTTGGTAAATTTGGCGAAGCGGTAGTAGGCCTGCCAGGTGGCTGTTATTTAGGCCCTAGACCGATTGATCTACACGTCAAAGGATTTGAAGCTCTAGGTGCTGAAGTGACAAATGAACATGGTGCCATGTATTTACGGACAGAAAATAAAGGATTGCGTGGCAATCGGATTTTCATGGACGTGGTTTCAGTCGGAGCAACGATCAATGTGATGTTAGCTGCTGTAAAAGCAAAAGGACAGACAGTAATTGAAAACGCTGCACGAGAACCGGAAATCATAGATGTGGCAACTTTACTGAATAATATGGGGGCAAAAGTTCGAGGAGCGGGTACAGATGTGATCCGTATCGAAGGAGTCGAAACATTACATGGCTGTCGGCATTTCATGATTCCTGACCGCATCGAAGCAGGAACCTATCTAGCATTAGCAGCTGCAGTAGGAAATGGTATCAAAGTGAAAAATGTGATCTTTGAACATTTGGAAAGCTTTATAGCAAAATTGCAGGAAATTGGTGTCCATATGAAAATCAGCGAAGATGAAATCGAAGTTTACCCCTCGAAAGAATTAAAACCCGCAAACATCATGACCTATCCTTATCCAGGATTTGCCACAGATCTGCAGCAGCCACTTACTGCGTTACTATTGATGACTACAGGCACTTCAGAAATCATCGATACGATCTATGCGAAACGTGTGAATCATGTGCCGGAACTAGCACGAATGGGCGCTGATATTACCGTGGAAGGAAATATGATCATCGTGAATGGTCCAAATAAACTTCACGGCACAGAAGTCGTGGCTTCTGATCTTCGGGCAGGTGCTTGTTTAGTGATTGCTGGACTATTGGCAGAAGGGACAACGACGATTTACAATGTAGATTATATCTTACGCGGTTATGATCATATTATCGAGAAACTAACAGCCTTAGGGGCATCAATTGAAATGATAGAGGAAGTGGGAGCTGAATGAGCGATTATTTGACAATGGCAGAATTAGAGAACAAAACGTTAAAAGAAGTTTATAGTTATGCCAAAGAATTTAAAATTCCTTATTACAGTAAGATGAACAAAAAGGAATTATCTCTAGCTGTGATTCGTGCACAAGCAGAGAAACAAGGATTTTATTATATGGAAGGAATATTGGATATCGTTGGTCAAGATGGTTACGGTTTTTTACGGCCAATCAATTATGGACCAAGTGCAGAAGATATCTATATTTCTGCCTCACAAATCAGACGATTCAGTTTGAGAAATGGGGACAAAGTGGCAGGAAAAGCCCGTCCACCTAAAGAATCGGAACGTTATTATGGTTTGATGCACGTGGAAAGCGTTAATGGAAAAGATCCGGAAGAAGCAAAAGAACGTCCGCATTTTCCAGCCTTAACACCTCTTTATCCGCAAAGACAGCTTCAACTGGAAACAACACCGCAAAGACTATCTACCCGAATGATCGATATCTTTTCTCCAATCGGTTTTGGTCAGCGTGGATTGATCGTCGCACCGCCAAAAGCAGGGAAAACTTCTGTATTAAAAGAAATCGCAAATGGTATCACCGAAAACTATCCGGAAGTAGAATTAATCGTTCTACTGATTGATGAACGACCGGAAGAAGTAACGGATCTAGAACGAAGCGTGAAAGGCGACGTGGTATCTTCTACATTTGATCTACAACCGCAAAACCATACTCGAGTTTCTGAATTAGTATTGGAGCGTGCTATGCGTTTAGTCGAAGATAAACGAGATGTCGTTATCTTGATGGATAGCATTACTAGACTTGCTCGAGCTTATAACTTAGTTGTTCCACCAAGCGGACGTACATTGAGTGGCGGGATTGACCCAGCCGCATTGTATAAACCTAAGAAATTTTTCGGGGCAGCAAGAAACATCGAAGAAGGTGGCAGTTTGACGATTTTAGCGACCGCTTTAGTCGATACAGGAAGCCGTATGGATGACGTGATCTATGAAGAATTCAAGGGAACTGGAAATCTAGAATTACAACTTTCACGCGAGTTATCCGAGCGTCGGATCTTCCCAGCCATCGATATCAAAAAATCAGGTACCCGAAAAGAAGAATTATTGATGCCAAGTGAAGAATTAGAAGAAATTTGGAAACTTCGAAAAAATATGACTGGAGATTCATTAGAATATACGGAACAACTGATCCGCTTTTTGCGTAAAACAAAAAACAATCAGCAATTTTTCAAAGAATTTCAAGATGTCTCCTTTGGTAAAAAAAATCCGACCAGAAATCTGAAAAGATAATTGCAACCTTGACTGAAACATGTTAAGATGTTAATGTTGTAAATCGACAAATCAACTCTGGTTCAGCAAATGGAGCAGGGCAAAGGAGCGAAAAAATCATGAAAGAAAACATCCATCCAGATTACCACCCAGTAGTATTCATGGATTCAACAACTGGTTTCAAATTCTTGTCAGGTTCAACAAAAACTTCACAAGAAACAGTTGAATGGGAAGACGGTAATACATACCCAGTCATCCGTGTCGAAGTAACTTCTGACTCACATCCATTCTACACTGGACGTCAAAAATTCACACAAGCAGACGGACGTGTGGACCGTTTCAACAAAAAATACGGTCTCAAAGACGCAAACGCTGCGGAATAATAAAACGCTGATAACTCAACGTTTAGCAGACTATCTGATAGGGATAGTCTGTTTTTTTATGTTTTTTGCCAATTTAAAACTTCGTTTGATGCTGAAAAAGTCGTAGGATCATAATGCACAAAACAATGAAAAAAATAGTATATAGCTTTGACTATCGACATGATAAAGACACCTTTTATTAACGAAATGAAAGAAGGTTATTTCGAAGTAAAAAACCATTTACCTAAAATTAGAAGCTAAGCTTTCCTTTCAAGGAAGGCTTTTTGTTTTGTTATAGACTTGCGATTGTTTGTGAGCTAGATCGTTCATTTTAATGACTTATACACGCGGATGATGGGTCTTTTTCCTCTGTTCATTCATAATATTGAACGGTACAGCTAGCGATGCTATACTGACCTCAGTTCCAAGAAAACGTTAACATTTTTTGTGGGGGAGAGGTTTTTTATGAGGTTTGATCAATTGATCGCAGAAGAACTGATTGTTTTCGATCCATCGATAGATTCAAAAGGATCATTATTTGAGCGAATAGGGGATGTGTTAAAAAAAACAAATAAGGTAAGAAATGTTCAAAAAGTCGTTAAGGCACTATTCAAACGAGAGGAGGAGATCTCCACAGGAATAGAAGATGGATTTGGGATTCCCCATGCAAAAAGCAAATATGTGACAAAACCAGCACTGTGTTTTTTTCATACAGCCAAATTAACGGACTATAGCGGGATAGATGAAATGCCAATTGAATATATTTTTGCCATCGTAGTTCCTGAAAAATCAGCAGATATGCATCTAGAGATTCTCAGCACACTCTCCAGACGATTGATGAATGCAGATTTTAGAAAGGGAATAAAAGAAGCCACTACGCCAGCAGATATCATCAGACAGATTAGTCAAGAATGAAAATAGTAGAGTCTTTGTCCGAGTATCGATAGTGAAGAAAAAGGAGGAAAATAATCATGAAAATCGTTGGTGTAACTGCTTGCCCGACTGGAATTGCTCATACTTATATGTCGGCAGAAAAATTAGAAGTAACAGCAAGAAATCTAAACCATCAAGCAAAATTCGAAACACAAGGTGTAAAAACAGAAAATCAGTTATCTGAACAAGAAATCAAAGAGGCAGATGCAATCATTCTTGCAGTAGATAAAGAAATCGAATTGGACCGATTTGCCGGAAAAAAAGTAAAGCGTGTCTCTACAAGCCGAGCAATCAAAGAACCGCAAGTAGTAATAGACGAAGCATTGAGAGATATTGGCGTATTCGTTGTGTCTAATGAAAAAGAACCAGCTGCAAATGAGAAAAAGCCGACAATCTATAATCATTTCATGAATGGTGTGAATTACATGCTTCCATTTGTGATCGCAGGCGGAATCATCATCGCACTGAGTTTTGCCTTTGGGATTACAGCGGCTGATCCCAACTCAGCAGACTATAATGTGTTAGCAGCTGCATTTTCAAGGATCGGAGGAGATACAGCGTTTGCCATGATGGTTCCTGCGTTAGGCGCAGGGATTGCTACATCGATTGCTGGAAAAGCTGGTTTTGCCCCAGGAATTGTTGCCGGATTAATGGCATCTACAGGTGGTTCAGGTTTTCTTGGCGGTATGATTGGTGGCGTGCTAGCAGGGTATATCTGTGATTTTCTGGCAAATAAAATCAGCGTAAAAAAAGAATTTTCTGCTATTTATCAGCTGATTGTCGTCCCCCTTTTATCGATCTTAATTATTGGGCTTTTGATGGTATTTGTGATTGAACAACCGATCACATGGGTGTTGGATGCTTTGACAAATTGGCTGAATAGCTTGGGAAATACATCCGGGTTATTGTTCGGATTACTTATCGGGATCATGATGGCAGCTGATATGGGTGGGCCGATCAATAAATCGATTTCGACTTTCTCGATCGGTTTGATGTCAGCTGGAGTAAATGCACCGATTGCTGCTTGTATGGCTGCAGGAATGACACCTCCCCTAGGTATTGCTTTAGCCACTTTATTATTCAAACATAAATTTACCAAAGAAGAACGGACTTCAGGTCAATCATGCTGGATTTTAGGCGCTTCGTATATTACAGAAGGTGCTATACCGTTTGCGGTATCTGACCCGATCCGCGTGATACCTAGTTTGATGACAGGTTCAGCAGTCGCTGCAGGGATTTCCATGGCAGCAGGAGTTACTTCAATGGCACCTCATGGAGGGATTTGGGTGATGCTAATTCCAAATGTTATGAACAATTTACCTATGTATGTCTTGGCAATTGCATCAGGTACAGTCACTACAGCCTTTATGCTTGGACTATTGAAAAAAACAGTGAAAGAGAAAAAACAAGACAAGTGGACGAAAAATGAAAATCTAACAAATGAGGTGGAAGCGTAATGTTATATACAATGAAAGAGTTATTGAAAGTGGCTAAAGAGAATGAATTTGCAGTACCAGCCTTCAATATTTGCAGCTATGATATGATGAAAGCAATCATCGAAGAAGCAGAGAGATTAGAAGCACCAGTAATCTTAGAAATTCATCCTGATGAAATCGCCTATTTAAGTGATGAGTTTGTTGCGGCAGTAAGAGCCTATGCTTATACAAGTAAACTGCCGATCGTTATCCACTTGGATCATGGCGGTACGATAGAAGATGTCTTACGGGCGATTCGAAACGGCTATTCTTCCGTGATGATCGATGCGTCTTTGAAATCATTCGACGACAATGTACAGATTACGAAAAAAGTGGTTGCGTTAGCTCATGCGGTAAATGTCTCAGTGGAAGCTGAGCTTGGAACGATTGGGAATAATGGTTCTGCTGAAGGAGGTGCTGAAACAATCATTTATACAGATCCTGATCAAGCGAAGATTTTTGTGAAAGAAACAAGAATCGATACACTTGCTGTAGCAATTGGAACAGCGCATGGCTTGTATCCGAAAAACAGAACTCCAAAATTAAATATCGACTTACTAAAAGAATTGAACCAACAAATCGATCTTCCATTTGTTTTACATGGCGGTTCAGGTAATCCGGACGCAGAAGTCAGCGAAGCTGTAAAATACGGAGTTGCCAAAGTGAATTTGAGCTCAGATCTTAAAAGCGTCTTTTTCAATGCTTTGAGAGAAATATTGAGTGAAAATCCATCGATGTACGAGCCGAATGCAATTTATCCGGCAGCTAATAAAAAGGTACAAGAAGTAGTCAAACATAAAATGGAAATTTTGAACACAGTAGGCAAGGCTAGCTTATACTAAAAATAAAAATGTATGATCAAGAGGGTATGACAATAGTCTTGTCATACCCTCTTAACCACACACGATGTTCAGAAGTAGTTTTTTCGAAAAATTTCTTCTTATTTCTCGAAGCCAATCACTTCTGTCACAACCTCTTTTTTCCTGTTACTATATAAAGTAAATGGGGTGATTTTATGTTGAATGAAGTGGAGAATAGACAGCAGGAGATTGTGAATTATCTAAAAAACAACCAATTTGCAAGAGTCACCGATTTGATCGAGTTAGTAAATTATAGCGAAGCCACGATTAAACGTGACCTTGTTTGTCTGGAAAAAAGTGGATTGATCCGTAGAGTTCGCGGTGGCGCCATGCTTGTTGACAATCGAAAAATTGACGTGCCTTACCTGATGAAGATCACCAAATTAGAAGAAGAAACAGAAAAACGTAAGATTGCAGATACAGCTTCTTCTTTGATTCGAGATGATATGGTCTTATTCTTGGATTCCAGTACAACCTCTTTACACTTAGTCAGAAACCTAGCAAGATTTGATGGTTTGCAGATCATTACGAATGGCATCGTCACAGCTGCTATGTTGAGTGAATACACAACGGCAAAAGTATCTGTATTGGGAGGGGCAATTGTTCCGAAACGAGCAACAATCAACGGTTCAAAAGCCTATAACGATGCATTGTCATATTATGCGGATTTAGCGATAATGAGTTGTCGCGGGCTAGATTTCAGCCAAGGAGTAACAGAAACTCATGAAGGAGAGGCAATGGTCAAAAAAGCTTTTAGAAAACAATCAGACCGGCTTGCCGTTTTAGTTACACAGCAAAAAATTGCACATAAATTCATGCATCAAGCCATTGCTTTTCATGAAATCGATTATCTGGTGACAAGTAACGAACTGGCAAAAGAACAGTATGCGAAAGTAAAGGAACACCATATCGAATGTCTGTATGGATAAATTATTACGTGAATATTCTAAGGTGTTTTCCCATTTTTTCGTTTTCTTAGATAGGACCTTATCTTTGCTCGCTTCTCTTAGCCGATGGTATAATAATGAAAAGGTTATCTTGTTAGATAATCTTACTTTTTTATCCAGGAGAAAGGAGTGCAGAAAATGAAACATGTGAAGGCGTTGGTAGTGAAGGCAATCATGATCTGGGCGATTCTGTGGGTCGTGCTGACAGGTTTATACGGTGTTAGCTTTATGGATTCAACGATTGTTGGGGTAATTATTGTAGTCATGATCTATGTGCTAGGGGATCTGGTGATCTTACGTAAAGTAGGGAACATCGCAGCGACGATCGCAGATGCTGGTTCAGCTGCAGTTATCTTGTGGCTCTATCTATATTTTATGAATGATACAGTCGATATTTGGATGAAAGTATTGATTCCTGCTCTATTGATCGGTGTGGCAGAATGGTTCTTCCACAAGTGGTTGCTAAGTCAAGGCATCGTACCAGATGAACGGAAAATGGAATAAATCAACAGTTAAACTATTCTTATCGATAAATGAAAGCTTTAAAAATAAATAGATGTTTAATTAAGAATAATCATAAACTATTTTTACTCAAAAAACCGCTCAGATCATTTTCAGATCTGAACGGTTTTTTTTATCTATTCATCAAGATCAAATTTCATTTTTCAATGATTCAATCAATTCGCCCTCTGCTTCATGACTATGTTTTCGGCCATTAACAAGATAGAGTGCTGTACATATCAATGGAATGACTCCGGCAATCACATACAATCCTCTAAATGAAGTAAGAGATTTTAGCATCCCCATCAAATAAGGACCAACGCCTAAGCCTAGGTCTAAACCAATAAAGTAGGTAGATAAAGCAATACTGATTCGATGTTCGCGGACGATTTTTAAACAAACAGCCTGTCCATTTGACATAAACGTACCATAACCTAGGCCGACTAATGCTCCAGAGATAAGCAATGTCACACTATTCGTCGTTACACTCAGTAAAAATAATCCTGCTGTTAAGAATAAATAGCTAGGATACATCACGTATTGTTCTCCTTTGACATCGAAAATCCTTCCAGTCAATGGACGTGTAAATGTGATGACCAAAGCATATACGACGAAGAAAAAGGACCCAGCAGCAACTAAGTGGATTACTTTTGTATAAGAAGATAAAAATGATAAAACACTTGAATAAGAAAGACCCATCAAAAAGGCGATTCCTGTAATGAAAAGTGCTTTCTTTTCAATAAAACTATTGATATTCCATGAGCGAAGAGATATTTTTTGTTCTTCAGATAATGGAATATTTTTTACAGGAAAGACAAGGCAGGCAATCGTAACAAAGAAGACCAGTACAATTGAAAACCAGATAATGAAACGAAAATCAGTCATGTTCAGCAAAATCATTCCTAAAAATGGCCCAACAGCGGCAGCTAAACTAGTACTTAATCCATAATAATTGATGCCTTCCCCTTTTTTAGATGCAGGGATATATGCAGTAACGATAGCATTTGTAGCTGTAGAAACTGTACCGTAGCCGAATCCATTCAAGAATCGAACTAAATACAATGCCCCGATAGTTGGCGTATAAAGATATGCTAATGTTGAAAGGAGATAGAAGATCGCGCCGCCTCTTAAGGTAAACTTCCGACCAAATAGTTCTAACTGTTTCCCCATGAATAAGCGTGCCAGCAATGTTCCGATGATATAGATCCCAGAAGCAAAACCTGCTTGGCTCAAGCTGGCGTGTAAGGTGTCTTGCGCAATGACTGCCATGATGACCATCAACAGATAATAAATCAGGTAGACAATAAAATTGATCAATGTGATTCCAATAAAATATTTATTAAATAATTTCTTTTCCATGTATGTTATACATTCCCCTTAAGCTGAATATGCTTTTAATTTTTGTATTTGAACTTCTACATCGTGATAATTGGATGGATAGCGATCAACAAGTTGGCGAATAAATAAATCTCTTGTAGACATAAACAGATTTAAAAATTCTTCGCATTCGTTTGTTGGATTCTCATCCACTGCTTTGATCAATTCGATCGAGTTTTGATACGCATCATTTAAAAAGACTAAAGAAGCTTTCATATCAAATCTTGTTTGATATGCTGTTTCTAATCGATTAATGATTGTGTTCATCCAGTAATTCATGTTTTTTCCCTCTATTCTTAAAAAATTTTACTTCTGCAGTATAACGAATAAAAAAAAGGAAAAAAATCGCATAAGTGATGGAAAAAGGTACTTAACAAATGTTAATATCATTAGTAAAATACCTTTGGACTTTAAAAAGTTTTAAAGTACTGTATGATCTTTTTAGATGAAAGTTTGGATGGGGGAGCATCATTGGATAGTAGAGTCTTAAAGGAATATTTGGATAAAAATGATTTTCCGATTATACGCAAAGGATATCATAAATATTTGACATTCGAAGGGATGGAAGATTCCCATACGTATATCTTGAAAGAGGGAACGGTAAAAGCAAGTGTTATTTCAAATGATGGGAGAGAATTTAACCTTCGCTATATCAAAGATCTTGAAATCGTCTCTCTTTTAAAAGACGAATATTCACAATTCATCGATTCGCCGTATAATATTCGAGTTGAATCAGAATATGCAGAGTTTTATCGAATCAATCGTGTGCGCTTTTGGCAAAATATCAACCAAGACCCAAAGCTACAACACTATGTAAAAGAGTACTACCGCTATCGTCTGCTTTATTCGATGAAAAAAATGCAGCAAATGCTATTAAACGGAAAGCTGGGAGCTGTTTGTACGCAACTTTACGAATTATATGATTTATTCGGTGTGCGGACAGAAGAAGGGATGCTGATCGATTTTTCGATCACGAATGAAGAAATCGCCAAATTTTGTGGCATCTCAACTGCTAGCAGTGTGAACAGAATTTTAAAGCAGTTGAAAAAAGATGGTATTATCACAGTGAAAGATCATCATATCGTTATTTTGAATATGGACTTGTTAGAAGACAATATTATCTTTTGATGAACAAAGAGGTTGTGAAATCAGCGTTTTGACCTGAGTATTAGAGAAACAAACGGAAAAATAGTTCCTCATATTTTGCCGTTTTTTGAGCTAATACTGAGGGTCAGCTGATTGAACACCGTTTACCAAGAGGTTGTGAGCCTGCCGTTTAACTCTGAGTCACAAGGAACAATTTCAAAAAACAGCTTTTCATGTTTGATGAATATTGTGACTTGTGACCGAGGAGTTGGTAGGAGAACACCGTTTAAGGAAGAGGTTGTGAAAAAGCTGTTCTGCATCAAGTAATAAGAAGAGCCAAGTAAAAACAGTCTCTTATGTTTTTAACTTGGCTGGACTTATCACCGTAGATGTAAGCTTTTGAACGCCGTTTATTTGCAACAAAAGGGGCTGTGACACTGTAGTGACCCCCAAAAGTTAGACTTTTTTGGAGTGGAGAAATCCACTCCTTTTTTCATGCTCTAAAATGATATTTTTACACAACCGTTGCGGTTGTTTTACGAAATTGGACGGGACTTTGCCAGTTTAATTTCTGTTTTATCCGTTCATTATTGTAGTAATAGATATAGCTATCGATGGCTGATTTTAATTCCTCGAAACAGTTATAAACTTTCCCGTGAAAAATCTCTTGTTTTAATAAGCCAAAAAAATTCTCCATAAGTGAATTATCTAAGCAGTTCCCTTTCCGAGACATGCTTTGAAAGATTTTGTACTCCTTCAA
>NZ_JAPMLG010000013.1:0-70865 GCF_035726925.1 Enterococcus sp. E5-37 | reverse complement strand
CTTTTTGAATTTCTTCCATATCAATAATCTTATGTTTATTTACGACTCAAAGATAAAGTTATGGATAGTTGATCGATTAAGTACAATAGATATTTGCAAGAATTATCTAAATCTGAAAATAAAGTTGTGGAATGGCAACAGTTTTTTTGGTTAGTCAAAATAGCTAGCACAGATATATAGCCTTATTTCCATTAATTCACTAACCTTTTTCTAAAACAATTTGTTCCAGTTCTTGTAGACTTTCAATTTGTATGTCTGCTTCACTCTGATCGATTTGCATTGGTTGTTTTAGTGCCACCGTATAGATATTTGCTGCCTTTGCTGATTTAATACCAATCGTTGAATCCTCTACTGCAATAAAGAAGTCACAGTCTAATTGCTGTTTCGCTTTTAAATATATTTCGGGATGTGGTTTGCTTTGTTTTAATGACTCACCACTTATAACAAAGGAAAAATATTCAGTAAGTTCACATTGAATGAGCATACTCTCTATCTCGACAGCTGGAGAAGAAGATGCCAGTGCCAATGGTATATCCCGCTTCTTGAGGAAGTCAAGTAACGGTTTCACTTCTTTTCGTAAAGCTTTAGCGAAATCAATTGGATGCGTTTTTCGATAATCTACATATTTCGGATAAAGTTCCTCTCTTAATGATTTGTCCTCAGGAACTAATGTTTCCCATATTGCAGCTTCTGTTTTCCCCACATAATCATCAATCTGGTTTGATCCTGGATCTATCTCCAGTTCTTGAAAGAAGTTCATTCTTCTCTCAAAATAAAATGTCTCGCTGTCTATGAGTACCCCATCCATATCAAAAATTACTCCCATTGTCATTCGAATTCACTCCTATCCTTGAACAATATCGCTCAATAATCGCAACTCTAAATCTGGTATTTCAATTGTGTATTCCCTTTCAATCTCAAAAAAAGCGCTATGAATTTTATCCATTATTTCTCCATTTGCTTGCATATATTCTTCAATGTCCTCTTGCTCATCCACACTTTCTTTACGTACAATTCGTTCAATCATGCAACTACAGTGAAGGTACAACAAAAACAGCTGATTATTAGAAAAATCAAAATTTAATAACTTCGATAATTCTTTAATTGCTTTTTGTACAAAAGATAGCACCTTATCTGGATCCAAAATGGTTAAATTTTCGACAATTTTACTAATTGAAAAATTGAAAATTAATTCTTTTTGTAAATCGTTCACTTCAATAGTCAGCTCTTTTTCCAAGTAATGAACAAATTCGCCAATTGCTTCCCCATTAATCAGGCGATCTAATCCAATATATGGAATCTGATTAATTTTGGGATCTTCTGTACCTACAATCATGATGACATCGTATAATTGAAAAGGAGTCTCAAAATTCTTGTTTTCTAACAGCTTTTTGTAATCATACGGAATAATTACTAATTCTCTAACTGCATCTTTCAAGCATTTCGTTAAAATCTCCTGAATCTGGGTCGCACTACCAATCCCTGTATAACAACAAGTAATGATGGCTTTCTTTTTCTTTTTCTTGGGAAGTAGTAACTGCTTTTTGAAAGTAAGACTTGTTTCAATTTCTGCTCCTATTTCGGTGATACTTTTATTGTTTAATACTTGTTGGCCGACTTCCAATAATAACGGTGTATTGATATGATCAATGATTAACAGTGGTCCATTTAGATGATTCACTAATAAACCGCCTAGTTGGTTTAGTGAACCCATATCTACCAATAAAATCAAGCCTGAATCTGTTCGATAATCTCCAAGGAATTGAATCAATTTTGCTTCAATTTTCTCTAATGTAATATCTAAAGGCATATCATAAGCTTGAAAAACGTTCTTATTCAGCATACGGTTGGCAACATTCGCCATACTACTAGCTGTAGAATAACCATGAGCTAGCACAATACTCTTAATACCTGTTTTAACATTCGTGACATTCAAACTATAAAAATATAGCGTAATAAAGAAAATGTCCTCTTCATACACAGGTTGATCTAAACGCTCAGATAAAAGGCTTAAGATTTTTTTTGCATACCAATAAGGGGTTTCAAGAACATTAGCAAAAAATTCGTTAAGCTGATCTTTGGTTTTCTTTTCTTGAAGACTATTTTCAAAAATCACTTGATTATCCTTGACATATAGATAGTTGGCCAAAGCGACTACCCGGTTACCATCTTGTTCAAACCCGTAGCTTTCTCGCATAAAATCAATACTTTGACGAATATGATAGTTTAGAATGGCGTATAAAGACTGCTCTTTTTCGTAATCCTCTTGAAAAATAAGCATATCCATTACTTGTGTTACCTTGGTAACCATTTCTTCTAAAAATAGTTTAATATCCTTGTTATTTTCAATCACTTCAGAGAATCCAGTAAGTAATTGGTCAAAAAATTGAACAAAAAGCTGATTGTTTCTTTCTAGTTGCACTTGTCGTGTTTCTTCTGGATAGTAGATTCGATCTGCTCTTTTCTTTCTGGGTTTATTTAGTTGCTCTTTGAATTTATAACTGTACTCTAAAGGCATATCCAATAATTTAACTTGAATTGTTTGCTGACTCTTCTGGTGGATATATGCGTTTCCGCAAGCATACTTGATAATATTTTTAATATTCCCCACGTTACCTTCAAAATCACTATTCATTAAGAAATGAATCAATGCATCAGAAACAGATAGTTCCTTAGCTAAAATTTTACTCTCAGAAACAAAAAATTCATCAATCAATGACAGACGTTCAAACGACGGACGTTGTTGAAATCTAGGTAGATTAACAATAACTGGCAATCTCCTAAGAAAAGTTGGTAAGAAAGTCGTATATATATTTTCTGTTGTTGCAAAGACTAATCGAACATCGGCTTTTTTCCGAATACTATTATCCCCCATAGGAGAGAATTCACCCGTATCCATAAATGTAAATAATTTCTCTTGCCCTTCTTCAGATAAGCGATGCACTTCATCTAAAAACAATACTCCTCCATCGGCTTTTTCTAACAAACCAGTATGCTCCTGGCTTGCTCCGGTAAATGCTCCTTTCGTGTAGCCAAATAAAGCAGAGGATAGTAACTCTGGATTGCTCACATATTGTGCACAATTATAATCTATGAAAGGTGCCGATGTGTGAATGACCTTTTCTTCTACTGCATATTCATATATTTTATTCGCTAGAAAGGTTTTCCCTGATCCACTAGCGCCGATCAATAATAAAGGCAACCCTTTTCCAGGATATAAGACTGCCGTTTTAATTTGATCAATTGCTTCTTTCAAACTTCCTTTAGAGCCAATTACTTGATCTAATGCGGGTTTTTGAGAAATTGTTAACAAGCTTTCAATTGATTCTATTTCGGAGTTATTCAGTGTGATATGTAGTTCTTCAAGAGCTGTTCTATGTAAAAATAAAACCGGGTAACTTTTTACTTTTATGAAAAGCCCTTCGCGAACACCTTCATTTAAGTAGCTACTGATTGTACTTCTATTCAACTGTAAAGCTTGCGAAATACTGCGAGCTGAATAATTATCTGAAGGCGTAGATTTCAAAAGCAATGTTAGTTGATAAAGATAGTCATTTAATCGCTGCATCTTGCCACCTGCTTTCACAATATGTACTAGTTATTTTACCATATGTACTAGTTATTTTACCATATGTATAAAATCACATTGAAGAAAACAAGGTGGCTTAATTTCTCAAGCCACCTTATTTAGTTTGATCTATTCTTTAATAAGTTAGTTTCCACATATAACGTCTCTTAGTTAATGGATGTTCTCTTGCTTCTGACAATTCTTCTGCATAAACTCTAAATACTGCAGTAATCACGAATGGGTTAAAGTAGTCTAAGACTTCTTTAGCAATATGTGAAGACAAGCCATAATCCAAGGCATCTACAACTTCTGTTTTCGTATCAAAGCGTTCAAGGAAAGTTAATGCTCGAGCATCTATATTTCTAGTTTTTCCATCATTCATTAATAATATAAACGGTACGTCTTTATCCACAATTTCGAATGGTCCGTGGAAAAATTCTCCTGAATGGAAGGTACCAGAATTAATCCATTGCATTTCCATCATCAAGCAAATTGATGTTGAGTATGCTACTTCATGTGTAGCACCACTACTCATTACATAAATAACTTTTTCATCTTTAAAGCGTTCAGCAAATTTCTTCGCATCTTTACGAGCTGATTCTGCACTTTTTTGGGCAAGATCATAGATAGTAGCAAATCCTTCTTGCATTGCTTCATAATGGTCATAACCTTCTACTTGATGTAAAAGTTCTACTGCCAATTCTAAACAGTAGCCTGTTTTTTCTAATTTAGCAGCATAGTTCTCTGCAAATCGATGATAAATTACATAATCTGCATCTTTTGTTAACGGTGAGTCAATGCTTCGTGTTAGACTAATAACTGTAGCACCTTTTTCTTTAGCTACTGCGTTAGCTTCAACTGTTTCTGGAGTCGTACCTCCTAAAGAAGCTGAAATAACGACAGTTGACTCATCTACAGATGCTGGTGTTGCATAGTTAAATTCGTTGGCTGTGTAATGACTAATCCGTAACTGCTTCGCATTTTGGTCTAGAAAATACTTTGCAGGATAAAGGTCCGCTTTTGAAGCGCCACAGCCAACAAATACGATTGATTTTACCTCTTTTTTCGCTACGATTTCTTTAACAATTTCTTTTGAATTCATCAATTGAATTCCTCCTTATTTATATTATTCAACCAAATTTATTGGTTATTCCCTTATTGTAAGATACCTAACAAACTAAAAATAATTCCTCCGACTAAACAGATTGCCAACATCCATCCTGTTTTGACCTTTTTCTGCAATAACCAGTACATGAAGAAGGTTAATCCTAATGGTAAAAATTGTGGCATAATACTATCTAATACATCTTGTAAGACAAAAGCTTTACCCATTTGAATTGGTGTTGTAATCCCGATCATGCTGGCAATCATCGAACCAATGACCATCAACCCCACAATGGAGCAAACATACATTACTTTATCCATCAAACCTTCTTGATACAGTTTAGACAAGTATTTATTCCCCATGTTATAGCCAATTTTCCCACCATAGTAAGTAACTAAAAAGGAAGGTACAAAGGAAATTAACATTGCTAGAATTGGACCTAAAATACTACCTTGTTGGGCTAAATTAATTCCTAGTCCAAAGGCTAATACCCGAATCGTTCCTTGAAAGAAAGAATCACCAACACCAGATAGCGGTCCCATCAGAGAAGTCTTCACTGCACTGATTGATTCCGGATTAAAGTTTTCTTGGTCTTCGTAGTATTGCTCCTCCATAGAAGCAGTTAACCCTAACACAAATGCACTTGTTTGAGGGGTACAGTTGTAGTACATCATATGCCGCTCGTAAGCTTCTTTCTTCATTGCTTCATCTTCTGGATTCTTGTAAATGTTATCTAGAATTGGTGCAATTCCGTACATAAAACCCATGTTCATTTGTCGTTCATAGTTCCATGAGGCTTGAATTGCCCATGAACGCCATAAGAACTGCCGATATTTCCATGCATTTTGATCTTTCTCTTTCACTTAATTTACCTCCTTATAAGTCATCTAATGGATCTGGCTCATTTTGGTTACCATTTGAGTTTTTACCTTGAACTTGAACCATGACAAACGCAACAATACATGCGAAGGCTGCAATACCAATGATTCCCAATCCAGAATAAGCAGTAATTAAAAATCCAAGTAATAAAAATGGCACCATTTTTTTCGTTAACATCGTTTGTAATAACAACGCAAACCCATATGCTGGTAAAATTTTACTTGCAACCGTTAAGCCATTTGTTAGCCACTCAGGAATCGCATCAACAATCTGAGAAACAAGATTCGTTCCAAAATAAATTGCTAGAAAAATAGGAATAAAATACATGAGAGCATATAATCCCGAGCCATAAAGTATATGAATTCTCCTTGCTTGGCTAAATTTCCCTTGTTCGATAAAGCGATCCGCAACGTGAGTCAAATTTGACAAAATCGTCCGCATCAAGATACCTAGTATTTGACCTAACACTGAAATTGGAATGGCAATCGTTAATGCTGCTTCTGCATTCGCATTTGATAAAATGGCAAAGGCTGTAGCAATAATTGATGCCATATTCATATCAGGTGGTGCAGCAGCTCCGATATTTACTAATCCTAAGGACATCAATTCCAAAGAGGCTCCAACAATTAATCCTTTTTCCATGTCTCCAAGTACCAAACCAACAAGCGTACTGACAATCAACGGTCGTTCAAAATTCATTCTTCCTAAAAGCCTTGAGTCTAAAATACAAAAAACACCGATTAACCCTAAACCAATTGACTGAACGAGCATTTTCATTCCTCCTTTATAACATTGTATTCAAATCTTCTTTTTTAGAAGTTGGTACCTGTTGAATAAATTGTTTAATGCCAAGAGCTTTTAATTTTTTGGCATCTTCTTGCTCAGATTCATTCAAGAAAATGGCATTACTAAATTGCTTGGAACCTTCTTTTTTGATTATCCCTCCATAGTTGATTTCTTGTACTTTAGGATAGGCTTCACAAAATTGACGAATTTCTTTTGTATTACCAAAAATAAGCATGATATTTTCGTTAAGTGTTTCGATTTTAGGCATTTTTTCTAGTAACTGTTCAACTGAAAAAATTGTTAATTTAATGCCAGTCGGTTTAGATAAATTCAAAGACATTTTTTTGAATTCATCATTCGCTGCCTCTTTATTGGCAATAATAATACGATTGATATTTAATGATTTACTCCAAGAAAATACTACCTGTCCGTGCAACAAACGATGGTCAATACGTACTAATTTAATCATAGGTCATCTCCTCCAGTAAGTTGTTCTACTAATAATTTTCTACAATCAATCACTGATTGTTGACTCTCTCTAATAAGCTTTTCTAGCTCACTTTCCCCAATTTTTCCATTATAGGTTGCAATAGAAATAACTAAAGGTAAGTTCATTCCAGTAATTAATTGCAATCCCTCATACTCTTTAATAATAGTGAGCATATCATTATTCACACTACCACCTAGAATATCAGTTAAAATGTAGGTTTCTTCTATATCTATTGTGGCTAAAAGTTTTTTTATTTGTACCAAAATAGATTCATCTTCATCTCTAAATGCTGACAAGGCATGAATTGGTACACTATCTCCAATAATCATTGTCGCTGTTTGCTTTAATCCTTGAGCAAATTCCCCATGGCTGGCAAGAATTATAGTTGCCATTTTCATTCCTCCTATCCTTACGCTTTTCTATAAGCAAGATGCGTGCCAATTTTAGGAAACGCTGTCAATTAGAGGTTTTTCTATATCATGCCAACACTTTTCTTTCCCTAAATTATAGTGTTGATGAAAGTGTGGGTATTTAAAGGTGTCTAATTAAATGATCACTGTAATTGGAATTTAGCTTTGCCCCAATCCCCCGCCACATCCTAAGAAATTTTCTTCCACATACGAAATAAAGCGTAAAAAGCGTCCATTAATATTTTTTTCGGTAATTACAACAAAAAATAGAACTTAATGTGCTACAGTATATGAATACACGTTCATGTGAAAGGAGATGTTATAGTGGAAATCAAGGTTTTATTTGAAAACTCAAGAATAAATTTGAACTTTAAAAGTGGACATGGGTTATCTCTCTTAATTAACTACTCAGGGAAGAAATATCTCTTCGATGCTGGCGCTAATAAAAAATTAGTCTATAATGCGACTAAAATGGGGGAAACTTTGAATGATCTGGAGGCAGTGATTATTTCACACGGTCATTCTGACCACACCGGCGGGTTAAGATATTTAAAATCAGGAAACGCCCCTATTTATACAGCTGAAGGTGTAACTTTACCCCATTATTTAAAGATTTTAACCACGTTTCTGTATGTTGGTATTCCTAAAAATGAAATCCTTAAAATGCATGAGAATTTACATACAATAAAAACGAAAACAGAACTTGCTCCGAGCTTCCATATCATCCCCCTAGGCAAAGCAAACTCGACCACCAAGAATTTATACAAAAAGATGGATGATAAATTTGTTTATGATGATTTTTCAGATGAATTATTGGTCGTAATTGAGCAAGAAGACGGTCTGATTGTCTTTACTGGCTGTAGTCATCATGGCATTATCGATATGATGGAAATTGCTCTTGAAACATTTCCGACTAAACCCATAAAATACCTAATCGGTGGCTTCCATATGATTGGCATACCTTATATAAATAATTTAGGTCTACCTGAGCAAGAGGTAATGAAAATTGGAAATAAATTGAATGACTCACGAGTAGAAAAAATCCTTACTTGCCACTGCACAGGTTCAAAAGCCTTCACCATATTAAAAACACAGTTAGGAAACAAGCTAGAAGCTATTAAAACTGGACAGCACTTAGAGATAAGTTAAAAGAGAAACTGATAGGACTGTCGAGAGGACAAAAGCTATATGAAATATCCCCTCTAATGTTTGCTGGCGATAACACAAAAGGCAGACCTTCTGTGAATAGGGCTACCTTTTTGTGTTTTTTCACTAACTTTCAATATCTTGGTCATTCAAGGAAAATCACCTATATTTCTGTGTGGGTTTACTTCCTTATTAAATCGAGTCATCTATTTCGTTTATTCACTTTTTCAAGTGGACATTCATTAAGCTGTTTATGGCAGAATAAAAGTACATACAAGGGGGTGCGGATGTTTTTTTGGACCTTTTTCAGCAATTACATTCCTGTTTCTTCCGATATTGAAGAGGACTTAGTCCTCCTAAAGATAACTTGATTCGATGATTATTATACCACTGGATGTAGTCATCCAAATGATCCATAAATTGATTCATTGAGGTGTTTTTCCAGTCCCGTTGGTAAAACATCTCATTCTTTAATCGCCCAAAGAAGCCTTCACACGCAGAGTTATCTGGTGAGCAACCTTTTTTTGACATGGAACGTGGTAAATTTGCTTTGTTCATCCTTTCAATCCAACCAGGCCATCTATAATGAGCCCCGCGATCAGAATGAACAATTGGCCGTTCTTGGTTTTGAAGTGTAGCTAGTCCAATATCTAACATAGTATTCACTAATGCTGCATCAGGCTTGGTGCCAATTGTCCAACTAATAATAGCTCCATCATAACAATCAACAATTGGCGACAAATAAACTTTTCCTGCCGGGATTTTGAATTCAGTAATATCAGTCAACCATTTTTCATTAGGCCTTGTCGCTTTAAAATTACGATTCAATAAGTTTGGTTGTGCAGTACTGATCTCACCAGCATACGAAGAGTATTTTTTTCGTTTGGAAAATGTAACGATTAGATTTTCCTCGATCATCAACATCCGTACAACTTTTTCAGAAAGAATTTTCCCCATATTCTTTAGTTCTTGATGAATTCTGCGGTAACCATAAGAGCAGAAGTTACTGTTGAAAATGGTCACGATCAATTGACGTTCTTCAGCATATTTATCTGGTTTATCAATTACATGTTTCTGATAAAAATAGCTGCTTTTAGACAAATAAAGCTGTTGAAGAAGTTCATTTAATTTAAATTGATTTCTTAAGGCATCAATCAATCGTGTCTTTTCCTGATTTGTCAGTTGAAGGAGATTGATGCCTTCTTCTTTTTTTAGCAGTTCAGTAGCTCCTTCAAGTAATGCTTTCTCGAGTTGCAATTGGTGTACTTGTTTTTGCAATTCTTTAACTTCCGTTAACAGTAACTCTTTTTGTTCTTCTTGATTTTCTTGAGTCATACGCAGTGGAAAACACCTTCCAAGATACATGTCTTTCCATTGATACAAAGTGACTCTACTGATGCCTTCGGCTTCAGCTAAGCTTTTTCTGTTGGCCTGAGGCGCATAGAATTTTTTCAACACGTTATCTTTTTGATCTTGGGTTAACTTTACTGCACTTTTCCGAAGTTTTCTAGCCCCAGGCGCTAGTTCTTCACACCAGTGCCGTAAAGACTCTCGATTAGGGTAACCAAGCAATCGAATCGTCCTTGCATAGCACTGTCCATATTCAAAATAATGATTCACAGCTACTCGTTTTTGTTCTTCAGAATACTTTGATTTTTTTCGGTGTTCTAGATGAAGCGCTCCAGATATCAAATATTCATTGTACCATTTGCGAAGTGCGCCAACGGACGGATAGCCTAATTCACGAATAGTAGCGGCATAGGAGCAATCGTACTTTAAAAATAACTGAATGGCTTTTACACGTTCTTCGTGGGAAAACATACGAACATTCCTCCTGTGTTCATTTTTAGTCCAGGATTATGTCCGCACCCCCAGATTGCAAAGAAAAGTACACAATGTTGCCACTTCTGGTTCCATGAGTTTTATTTGTGTTGATGGGACAACCAATCAGCTATTTACGACCCTTGAAGATCGCAGACTTTACAAACTAACTCAATACTTCCTGCGCTTTCCTAGAAAGGCCCGTTTAAAGGTCAAGTACCTAGTGATGGACATGAATGCCAGCTATTGTCAGTTGCTTAAAACGGTCTTTCCAAATGCGGAGATCGTAACTGACCGCTTTCATATTGTCCAACACATCAATCGCAGCTTCAATCAATTACGTGTCCAGATCATGAATCGTTTTCGAACCTCACACTCTGAAAATCAGAAGAAGTACCGTCGGCTCAAGCGATATTGGAAACTCTTACTCAAAGATTCCACGACATGGGAGGCACTCAAACGGCATTATCATCGACTGTTTAAACGACCAATTAGTCAAACAGAAATCGTTAATGAGCTGTTAAGCTACAACGAAGAATTGCGAACTGCGTATCATTTTTGTCAATTATTACGCTATTATTTCGTTAAACGAGATACGGTAGGCTTTCAAGAAACCCTTAAAACAATTTCATCTACGTTACCTCAGTCGTTTAAAAAGAAATTCACGATCTTCCATCGCTACCAATCGGGTATTTCAAATGCCTTTAAGGTGTCCCACTCAAACGGCGTCACTGAGGGGCTGTATAACAAGATCAAGCTGATTAAACGAATTGCGTTTGGTTATCGCAACTTTTATAACTTTCGGGCACGGATCTATTTACAACAAGGTCTGATCTTTGAAAACTAAAAAAATATGCGGCGCACAGAACGCGCCGCATATCGGACTAAGTTTTATTGGCTCTATAATTTCTAGGACTGATGGAAATTTTCTATCTGTCCTAGTTTTTTTGTAAAAAAACAAAAAGACATACAAAATTTCCGGTAGAATAGAGTCTCCTACAACATCATTCTGGGGGAATTCTTGTATGTCCATGAATCATTTTATCAAACAACTCTTTACTATTAAAGACTCAAATATCCAAATTCAATCCTTTGAAGAAACTTTTTATAAAAGCAGAAAAAGTATCGTTATTGAGGGAACTCTGATCCGTACCTACAGACGTTGTCCGTGTTGTAAAGATTCTACAAAGCAAATCGTTAAAAATGGCAAGAAGATCTCTATGATTCTCCTGAATCGTAGCGGTAATAAACGGACCTATCTTCGGTTGAAGAAACAGCGATACCTCTGCCGAGCATGTAAAAAATATTTTACCGCTCGGACGTATCTCGTTACCCCATTCTGCTTTATTTCTAAGCAGATTCATTACAAGATCTTAGAAGAATTGACAGAGCGTCAATCTATAAAAGCAATTGGTAAACATTGCGATGTTTCTGTGACAACTGTTCAGCGGACATTGTCCGCCTTGTCATCAGATATCCGTCAGAATCTTGAGTATTTACCTCGGTGTCTATTATTCGATGAGTTTCGTTCTCTTTCTACATGGCACGGTAAATTTTCTTTTTCTTGTATGGACGGTGAGACCGGGAAACTGTTTGAGATCTTACCTAGCCGCCGTAAAAAAGATCTCGTTGCTTTTTTCATGCGTTTTTCTCTCAAAGCGAGGTTGGGTGTACATTACATCGTAACGGATATGAACGCTCCTTATTTCTCACTAGTTAAAGAGTGTTTTCCAAATGCACAAGTGATCGTCGATCGGTTTCACATTGTTCAACATCTGAACCGCTTCTTCGATGCGGTTCGAAAACGTGTGATGAAAACACTTGATCAAAAAGACCCAATACAAGCTAAACAGTATCGCCAATTGAAATCCTTATTCAAATTACTTTTAAAATCAGAGGATCGTTTAGATTACAATACACTAACGAAAAGACGCAATTTCAATTGGAGACTATTGACTGAAACAGAAGTAGTTGACCGCCTTCTAAAGATTTCTCCTGAACTTAAAACAGCTTATCGTTACTACCAAGACCTGCTTACTGCGTATCAGGAAAAAGATCCAGATACTTTTTTCCAGCTGCTTCGAGCAATGCCTGGAGAAGTTCCATTGGAACTGCACCATATCAAAAAAGCCTTTTTCAAATACGAGAAAGGGATTCGGCTGGCATTACTGAAGAAGTATTCGAATGCACGACTGGAAAATCTCCATACGGGTTCTGTTGCAAAGTTTTAAATCTACTATCAAATAAGGTAGAATAATAGAAAAAGATAGCAGGAGGAATGACGATGAATCATTTTAAAGGAAAGCAATTTCAGCAGGATGTGATTATTGTAGCCGTGGGCTACTATCTTCGTTATAACCTTAGCTATCGTGAAGTTCAAGAAATCTTATATGATCGTGTCATTAACGTTTCTCATACGACGATTTATCGTTGGGTGCAAGAATATGGCAAACTACTCTATCAAATTTGGAAAAAGAAAAATAAAAAATCCTTTTATTCATGGAAAATGGATGAAACGTACATCAAAATTAAAGGAAAATGGCATTATTTGTATCGAGCCATCGATGCAGATGGTTTAACCTTGGATATTTGGTTACGTAAAAAACGGGACACACAAGCAGCCTATGCTTTTCTTAAGCGGTTAGTGAAGCAGTTTAATGAACCGAAGGTTGTAGTCACAGATAAAGCCCCCTCTATTACAAGTGCCTTTAAGAAACTAAAAGAATACGGCGGCTTTTATCAAGGGACAGAACATCGTACCATTAAATACCTGAATAATTTGATTGAACAAGACCATCGTCCAGTAAAGAGACGCAATAAATTCTATCGAAGTTTACGCACTGCCTCTACCACGATTAAAGGCATGGAAGCCATTCGAGGATTATATAAGAAAACCCGAAAAGAAGGCACTCTCTTCGGGTTTTCGGTCTGTACTGAAATCAAGGTATTATTGGGAATCCCAGCTTAAATCATAGATACCGTAAGGGATTTTATTCTTTATTTAAAACTTTGCAACAGAACCATTTTTTTCTTGTATACAGATTTATAGTTTGTGCCAATTAAAAATTAAATTTTTTGTCATTTAAAAATAAAAATGACAATTATGATTCTACCATAGCCCTAAAAAAATCCAACAGGGTATACCCTGTTGGTCGCACTTCTTATTCTAGTAATTCTGTTTTTTTAAATGCTAACGATAGTCTGGTTTGTTTTTTCTTCATTTTTATCTCCACCTTTTCCATTGTTTTAAAAGTGACGGCACTTTCTGAATACCAGTATGTCAAATCCTACTTTTTCATCCTTTCAATAAATACCGCCACCGTCTTCTTTCTTTAAGTTCTTTTTGATAACTATTCACCAAAATATTTACCCGTATTTCTACATTTTTTGATAAAACAAATAGCTTATATATTTCATGCATGATAAACAATGATAGATACATAGGTATAGCCAAAACTAAGACTTGCAGTATAGTTACTCCATAATCTATAGACAAAATACTGATTGCTAGAAGTCCATAGCCTACCAGAGAAGTAATGATCGTTATGTTGGTAGCCTTATCCTTATATTCCATCATTCTTAATAAAATAATTTTAGTTAACTTATGTTTTCTTCTTTTTATTTTTTTTAGCTTGTTTAAGTCACTTTCTAACTTCATATTTTCCTTGAACACTTCGTTATAACGGCTAGATTTGGTGTTTAGCTTATCTAAGTGATATGAAGATATTGCTATTAAATTTAGCAATTCAAACAATGAAAAAATAAGCCAAAGAAGAATATACGAAGAACATTTTAATGAATAATGGACATATTCAACGTATCGATTCCCAGCTAATCCTAAATAGTGAACCTTGTACTCAATAAACTGCGTATATGCCACTCTATACAAATGACCACTAATTATCATATCTACAAGACAAATAATAGATAGTATACTAAGCTTTAATTTGTACGAATTCTTTTTAGTTTTTAACATTTATTTCCCTCCTTGCTAAAAGTGATATCACTTATACGGATCAAGTTAAAAAGTGACGTCACTTTTTTAGTGCTGGTACATCAAATCCTGCTTTTTCTTGCGCGATCAATAGATCTAACGCAATACACATAATCCTGGATTCACTTTTGCCGTACTTCTGCTTTGGTTACTGCAATTCTTTTTGTCTCTTTTCATCCAACGTCACGGGTAACCGTTTATTTCCTATTGCAATTGGCATTGGTACTCTCTCCTTTCATCGAAATAACCCTATGAAAAATATAGCTGCAATCAACTTGAATATTAGACTCACAAGGGCTAACACAAATCGCCAAAAGATCAAACAAAACATTAGTATTACCAAAAATACTGCGAGGTTTAAATGTACAGCTGCACTAAGTCGCATAAGTATTTCTCCAACAAATAGGACTAATAATAAGGGAATAATTTTGTTCATATAAATCTCCTTCTTTCTCTTAGGTTTTCGGGCTTTGCTCGCTTATTTCGCACCACCTAAGCGGCGGGGGCGGTTGGAGCGATTGGTGCGAAATAAGAACCATTCCCTTAATTTCAAGGTTTTTTGTTCTTATTTCACACATTCTCACTTTTCGGTATAAATGGTTATTGACCTTTTTTCCTTTCAAATCGTTGATATGGCATTCGTTTACGGTCAAGTTCATTTTGGATTTCTTATGTATCGTCGTAAGTGTAGGTGTCTAAAAAATCAGTTAAAGTCGTGTACCAGTCGTCGCCTGGGTTATCTACTTCTTCTACATATTCCCTCAAAAATGCTTCGGGTACAGCGAGTTCATAATCCATTCCCATTAACACGATAGATTCCGTCCCACACGTCAAAAATCTAGTAAATACAAGGTAATAATCGTCTACCGTCGCATCTTTGCTGTTTAGCTCTTCCATTTCTTCTTCCATTAATTCCATGCTCTCAAAAATTGAATAATATTCTGATTCTGAGTAATAGTGTTTCCTGCAAATCGTGTAGCTGACAAAGTTTTCGACCAGTTCACTCCTTTCTAGGTAAACATTCATGATATATTTTTCTGTTTCTAGTCGTAGAAGCTCCGCTCCTTTTTTTAATGTGTCAGGGCGACGTTTATACACGTCTAAATAATTATTGCTGACTGTGACCTTCGTTTGACTCGTTTCACTTTCCAAATACAACTGTTCTTCCACTCTTTGAATAAAGTACTTCATTTCTTCCATACAACTAAAGTCTTTTTGAATCCGTCTGATTACTTCATTCAAATGTTCTTTGTTTGTTAAAAAGTGTGACACATCTTCCGTTGTTAGTTGATAAATCACCTTATTCATTTTCGTTGTCCTCCTTTTTCATGGTGTAATAGGCGCCATATTTATTGATATTTTCAAAATAATCTAACCATTCACTTGAAACAGTCTTGGCTTTTTTCGTTTCGACAAATTTCGCATACGTTAGTTCTAAAGCTTGATATTCAGAAGGTTTAATAGTGCTTGGTTTGACACCTACTTCCAAGCATAGTAAGGCTTGGAAAAACCATTTTGCATTTTGCTTTTTCAGTTCTTCCAGTGTTCGATAGTACGTCGCAATGAGATTCATTTCGACACCTGATTCAATCATTTCTTCCATAGCTACCGACAATTTTTCTTTATAATGTTTTTTTGGAACACGTGTTTCGTTGTATAGGAACGTCATATCCTCCATTTTTTGTGCCATTTTATCCAAAGGTAATTTGACAAATTCGTCATAGTAATTTTGAGCCATATTTTTTTCTCCTTTTTAGTTCTCTAATTTGGTTAACCAATATTCGTTTTCATAAGTTTCCAAGTTTTCTTGATAATGCAGTTCATATCCTGCTATCTTCACTAGGTCTTCAAATAGCATAGTCGGTGCATCCTCTACTAAAGGGGTTTCTATCGTCCAGTACCGCGGAATAAGTAAAGCTTCTGCTACTTTTTCAGAAATGACTTCTTTGTCCACCAAAATTTGAACGACTTCTTTTACAGTCAATAATTTGTGTTGTGTTTTCATCAGCGTTTCTTTCCTTTCTCATCAATCAAAATATAATCGCCATAAGACAAGGTATATTTTTTCCCGCATGTTGGACATTGATACAAACGATAGCTTTTGATACATTTCGCTCTTTCTCCACAATCGCATTCGACAGTATGTGGTGCATGATAGTTTGGGAATAATTCGCTGAAGGGAACACCCCAATAATCAAATTTCTTTCGCATGATTGATTCTGCCTCCTCTTAGGAAAGGTTTTACTTCCTTTCGTTAGTTCTTTCTTTATTGATTTGTTTGCCAGAATGAATCAACGAAAAGCGACAAGGACAAGGGCGCGCAGCGTGCCATTTACCCTTGTCCTTGTCACTTTTTGGTGATAAAAGGCAACTTGTTGCCGGTCTGGCAAATCAATAAAGAGATAGCGAACAGGAACGAACCTTTTGGTGAGAGGAAGCTTTTCCTATTTTGTCTTGCAAAGCAAGACCCCTTATCTTAGTGAACGTGCAACGTTCACTTCCTTTCTTCTCGAACGGCGGTGGCGGTTGGAGTGAGAGAAAGGTTTTTCAATTGAGAAGGCGCTTGTGCCTTCCTAAACAGGCCTTTTCCTTTCTTCCTGTTTCTATGTAAAACAAAAAGAGCTGCAGTCCTACATTAGGATTGCAGCTCTTCTTTTATTTATATGCCCATTAATCTCGTAAAATGATCAGGGTTTCTAATTTGCATCGATTCAGTGACTAATTGATTCCGTTTATTGAAGTGACCTGTCACTGAAATAGTATACTTGCCTTCTTCCAAAATCAGCAATTTATCCGCTATTTCTATATTGGCCACCACACAATTAATCGGTTCATGATTTGTACGTAATGTAAATCGTACAAGCAATGGCTGTGTCTTGATTACCCGAATTTTATCCAGTAAACCAGTATAATGTTCCATCGCGATCACCTCGCTAAAATTATAGCAAAAACAGCTAAAATTGAGAATTTTTATTCGATTTTAGATATGCTATAATAATCAAGACAGTAAAGTTTGAAGACGGTGGCGACTTCTGAAAGGTGGTGGTGCTTATGAACGTAAGTGCTAAAATCTATGAAAGGAGTAAGCCTTTTGTCCGCATATGAGACAATTCAAACCATTCTTGGTTTTGGTATGTTTACCATTGCTTTGATTAGTTTGATTGTAAATATGCTTAAAAATGACAAAAAGAAATAACCGTCTACTTTAGCAGGTCAGCGGTTATTTCCAAATAACTAATATTCTGCCACCGTTCTTTAATCGGTGCTGTTAATGAGGGGTTGTTCGCGCAACTCCTCTTTTTCATGTTCATTATAGCAATATTTCGCAAGAAGTTCAATGATTTCCCGTTAACCCTACATATAAAGCGGTAGAATAGCCGTAAGTATAACAGCTGTCGCTGCTATTGTGACTTTAGTCAATCGCCAAAAGGAATTATCCTTTCCTGCTCTTTTTAAAAGATAAGAACAGACAAGATACACGAATACAAGAAATAGTGATCCTTTCGCAATTCTATTTACCAAATAATCTTCAGTAATACCCAAAGAAATCCCGTCTATAAATGCAATAACGGGTATCAATAGATCCATCGTTAGACTAATGTTTTTTGCCATGCTTACTCCTTCTTTCTCGAACTAAAACGGTAGATCATCATCGCTAATATCGATTGATTGTCCACCAAATGGATTCTGTGAAGCGTTCAATCCATTGTTGTTAGGCGTCGCTGTATCCCGTTGTTCAAAGGTGGTGGAGCTTGGACTGGTGGACGATTGATCAGCGTGCGCACGGCTTTCTGTCGCTGCTTTGCTTTCTAATAGTTGGAAATTATCGGTCACAACTTCTGTCACATACACACGTTGTCCTTGTTGGTTGTCATAAGTCCGTGTTTGAATCCGTCCGACAACGCCGATCAAACTGCCTTTTTTAGCTAATGTCGCCATCGTTTCTGCTGGTTTGCGCCAAATCACACAGTTAATAAAATCAGCTTCTCGATTGCCGTTTTGATTCGTGAAATTGCGGTTGACGGCTAGGGTAAAAGTCGCTACTGCAGTACCACTTGCAGTATAACGTAAATCTGGATCTTTGGTTAAGCGTCCTACTAAAGTTACATTATTGATCATCTTTATCTCTCCATTTCTCTATTCATCTGTTGGTGTCTTTGATAAGCTAGTTTTCGCTCTTTTTCTTCGACGTGAATCACTTTTTCCATCAAATTACTAATCGAATCCATTGTCTCTTTGTACGTGATCGACGCAGCATAAGGATTGCTTTTTTGATATTTCTTCCAGGTATCTTTTAGCTCGTGACTATTTTTCAGTACATCCATATCCTTTTCGTAGTAAGTCTTTAATGGATCAGTTTTTCCTCGACGTGTAAATGTATTTCTCACACTATCTTTCAAGGTCTTCTCATCGATCTTCTCCATTTTAGGAATAGTATAGAGATCATAAAAATCTTTTCCTCTCGAATTATCTGTTAAAAAATCAAAGGTTGCACTTAATTTTTCGGCAATAATTTGTTCTGTAGGATAGGATTCCAAAGGAATCGTTCGATCCTCAAACATCAATTTATGACTGTGAGTGATCGTTGCAGGATAGATCGAGTCACCTGTAGTCACATCTACCTTAAAATCTGGCCGCATGTTTTCCAAATGTGCCAGTACACGTAAGCTAAACCCTGGATAATAATCAGCTTCCCTCGTTTCTTTCATTCCTTGAATCTCAAATTGAATGCCTTCTTTCGTCGGCGTTGAAAAAATATCGTTTAGAACCGTTGTCAATGTTTCTTTGGTTACTTTCATTTCCCGTAAAGTCGTATCAATGTCTTTAGTTGTTCGATTTTCAATGCCATACTTTGAGCCAATTAAGAAGCCGCCTTTTAACACAAAATTTTCACGATAAGGAGACTCTGAGATTTTTTCCAAGAATTTTTCCATCATAAAATGTCTTAAAACAAGCTGCGGATCAACTTCTTTTTCGCTGGAAATATTCTTCACTTTTGCTTTTAATTGCGTAGGTGTCATGTGTCTTCTCCTTTAATTTAAAGCCATAATATAAGAGCGCATCGTTTTGTCTGTAGGCAAAATTCGTCGATACTCATTCAATTTTCTAAGATTTTTTCTGTCCGACTCCATGTAGTTTTTGATTGCTTTTACTTTGATTTCATCCTCAACGTTATACCAGGGATTCCAAATGTCACACAAGGTTCTTTCTGGATCATAAGCTATAACAGGATTCCCATAGCGACTCTTTATTTCGATCTTACCTAATTCATACCATTCCGCTTTTGAATAGTGTAACTCAACTGCGAATTCCTTCAACCCCTTTTCAGAAACGTGATAACCGTAAGGTACGGTTAGATCGATCTGTCTAGGGATCATATCCGTTAAATCATATAAATCCAATGCGGTGATATGCGAAATAATGCCGCGCTCATATTTCTTTTGTGCCATAAACAATTCATCAGGAAATTGACCAGGTAAGGTGAAAAAACCTGGATACTCTCGATCCAGCTCCCCTCGATCTACCATACGTTTGATCGTAACAGGAGAAATGCCCGCTTTTTTAGCATCCTTCAAAGCCAAAGTTCCATTAAATTCTTCTAGCAGCTTATATACCATTGCTTTTGTCATTTTCTCCCTCCTTTGTATACGTACAAACTTATAATATAGTATAACATAAGTTTATACGTATACAACAGTCAGGAATATTTTATCGATCTAATTCGATTTCTTTTTGAATCCTCTGCTGGTTCTTCAATTGCTGCAGTCTTCTTTTCTTGGCACGTAATTTCTCTTGTTCTGAACGAATTTTTGCTTTTTGATTTTCGATTTCTTGTTGTTTGTGTGTTGTATTTCGCATAAGATAACCCCTCCATTATTTTGTAGTGCGGCGTGTTCTTTTCTTATAGTTCGTTTTTTTCTTTTCAGAAAATTCAAAGCTCGTTGTGAAGTCTTCTTTTAGAACAATCGTTGCTTCAAACGAACCCTTTTGACCTTTTAATCCTTTCACTGGTTGGCTTGTTCGGCCTTTTTGAATGATCTCCTTCAGCTGTGTCGCTGTTAGTTTCTTTTTGGCAATCGTTGTCCATAATTTAAAATCACAGGCTTCAGACGTACAAGCTGCCACCTTTTGATAGAGTAAGACTTCTTGTTCCTGGCATTTTGGACAAGTTCCTAAATGACGCGCGGCTTCTTGCTTTTCACTGGCTGCTTTCACTTCTTGTAACGTCGATCCAAAATTAGTGGTTTGGATTTGCCCTGGTACGACTTCCAATAAGTGAGAGACAAATTTTTGGATATTGGCTAGAAAAGTGGTTTGTGTTCCTTTTCGTTCACCGATCTTTAACAAGTAGCTTTCCCATTTGGCGGTCATTTCGGCGCTCGTAAGTAGCGGCTCTTTTTCCACGGCTTGGCAAAGCAAAATCCCTTTATTCGTCACTACGAGCTTATTTTTCTCTACCTTGATATATTCCTTTTGTTTCAAAGTTTCAATAATATTCGCCCGTGTCGCTTCTGTACCGATTCCTTCTACTTCTTTCAATATGGATTGCGCTTCTTCACTATCCACGGTTTTCCCAGCTGTTTTCATCGCAGTGATCAACGTACCTTCGGTATAAGGTTGTGGTGGCTTGGTTTCTTTTTCAAGGACTTGTAGATCTACCGTCACCGTTTCTCCTTTTATCACTTTAGGAAGTAGCGGTTCTTCTTCCTTCTCTTTTCCGTCGCTCTCTTTGCCAAATAACTTCTTCCAACCTAGATCTATCGGTACTTTTCCGATTGCCTTTAACTGAAGCTGCTGAACTTGCGTCAAGATCGTTGTTTCTTCATAGGTATATTTTTCCGCAAACATGGCCACCGTTGTTTTTAACACTTGTTCATAAATGGCCTGCTGCAGTGGACTTAATTGTTCAAAAGCCGCTGCCGTCATGACCGTTTTTGTAGGAATGATCGCGTAATGTTCCTGGACTTTCTTATTATTCACATATCGACTATTTGGTGTATGAATAGGAGTAGGGATTGATTCGGCCTTTAAAAAGTGCTTGTATTCGTCTAAGTGATCCAACAGATACGCATATTCCCCTTCCGTAATATAAGGGGTATCTGTTCGCGGATAGCTTAGATATTTCCCTTCATATAAGCCTTGCAAAGCTTCCAAAGTATCTTTGGCACTAGCTTTCATAAGCTGATTCATTTTAGACTGAAGGCTGGATAGAGAAAAAAGACGTGGACTTGCCGCGCTTTTTTTCTCGGTTTCGACTTCAAGAATCGTGCCTGGTTGCTTTCCTACTTGAACGCCTTTTTCTTTTAAATAGGCTTCAAATGCTTCTTGCGTCGCTTGTGTTTCATTCGGATCAAGCTTCGCACCAAATGTGCCATTTTGAGTGGTTACTTGGGCTTTTCCTTCAAAATATGGTTCTTTTTGGAAGTTTCTAATCTTTTCCTGCAGCTGATAAATCATGTAAAGCGTTGGAGTTTGGACTCTACCTAAGGAAAAGCTTCCTGGTATGCCTTTTTGCTGCAAGAGTAAACTATACAGTGGGCTGCCGTTCATGCCGATCAACCAATCAGCGATCTGGCGTGCTTGTGCTTCTTCAAATTTGGGATAGGTCTCTTCTGCGTCTCGTAATTGCTGGAATCCCTGATAAATGGCTTCTTTTTCTAAGGAGTTGATCCAAAGTCTTTTAAATATCTTTCCATGATCGGCGCCTGCTTGTTGAATGATTGACCAGGCAATCAGCTCCCCTTCACGATCGCTATCTGTCGCAATAATAATGGTGTCGGCCGATTGAAGTTGCTGTTTCACCACGTTGAATTGCTTTTTCTTATCTTTAGGAACATGATAGCGATAATGTGTTGGGAAAATAGGCAAATGTTCTAATGACCATTGCTTCCAATTTTCATCGTACATATCTGGCGAATCTAACTCAACTAAATGACCAAAACCATACGTGATCACAGTTTTTCCCGAAAACAATCGATCTTGGATCTCAAAATAGCTGTCTTTTCGGGAGGTTTTAGAAAAGCTATCGGCATAAGCCTTCGCTTGTGACGGTTTTTCTGCTAAAATGACGGTTTTCATAGTGACGGTTTCACTCCCTTTCGTGTTGTATGCCTTGTTGAAACAACATCGCACGTTTTTGCTTTCTGATTTCTTGTTGCTGGATCTCATGCTTCAATTGATCATTCCAATCCTTTTTCACTTCAGGTACAAATTCATGTTCATGCTTTTTATAGCCTTTGTAGTATTGTTCTGCTTTATAGGAAAGAAGGATTCCTGCATTAACGTCTTTTATGTTGGCTTTTCTACTATAAAAACGATCAAAGTTGTATGTTCCATCTGCGCGTTCACATACTTTCAGTTCCTTCGCGACCGTGGTACATGCTTCTTTCAAATCAATTGTTTCTACTGGTTCGCCCTTCGCCAACATCTTTCCAAACGTAGATTGAACATCATAAGCAGACACCAATTGATTTGTCAGCTGTAAATTAGTTTCAGTTTTGTGTATGGCCATAATTGCCTCAGGTTCAACATTCATTTCTTTTGCGACTGCTTCATAAGTAGCTTTGTATTCTTTAGGTACTTGCCAATCATTTGGAATTCCTCGCTCACAACGGATTTTCTTATTGGTAAAAGGATCAACGATTCCCTTCAGCTGTTCTTTTTCATAAAAAATATGTCCTGCACGATCATTGTCCACACATACTTCAATCGATTGAGGGAATGTTTGTTTTCGACTTAATTCAGAAATCGACTCTTCAACGTAATGACTGATTACATGATGTTTTAACCCGTCCATCGAAACTAACCAAGCATCTTGTAGTTTCTCCCGATTCAATGCAGCGTAACTTAATAGATCAATACTACTTTCAAAGAATTTTAAATGCTTCGGATCGCCTATTTTTAAATTAAATCCATGATTTGGCGTAGGATTCTTGTCAATATGTTTATACGTTCCCCGTTTACCGAAACGGTCAAAATCGACGATCGTTCCTTGATAACTTGCCCCTACTGTCTCTTTTGTCTGTGAATCTTTCCAAAAAAAAGCGACCGCATGATCTAAACGGTCGTCTCCAACTAAAAAATTTTGCCGTTCATGTTTTGGCTTTAGTTCAGCAATTAATCCTTCTTTTTCTGCATAATTAATCAGCCAATCGGGCAATTTTCGTTCTTCCTTCAGATAACTTCTTCCTTTTTCCGTGAGTGGTTGATAATCAATCGGGTGATCTTTGTACTTTTCTGTCTCAAAATGAAGATTCTCCACGCGTTCGAGTTTATTTTCATTTTTCAGAATAAAGTTTGTTGCTGCTTTGAAGCGTTCTTTTTTATCTGTAATTGATGGATCGACAAAAAATAGATCTGCTAGGTCGATAATATCTCCATGAATATTACGACTGTTCCAGCTAAAATACTGCTTTTTCCGCTCAAAAACAAAAGAAAGGTGATCCTCTAATCGATAATCATTTCCTTTATTCACAACAGCTAAACCATTATTTCTTGCAAAATCCACTATATCGATCTGTTTACATCGATCAATAAGACTCATTTTTTTCTCGGTCATTTTCAAACCTCCCAAAAGAAAAAAGACTATCCGTTTTTCAGATAGTCTTTTTTACTTGTTTTATACACGTTCTTTTTGTGACAATTGTTGTTCATAATAGATTTCATTTTTTCGTTTTGCCACTTCTGACACTGTCTCAAGTGAAAATCGGAATGGATTTCCTAGCGCAAATTCTTCTGAAGGTAACGCCGTTTGGATCTCTTTTCCATAACTTTTTCCTTTTAAAATTACTTGATTATGCTGCGGATCTTCAATAAACGCCGCATCCTTCAAATGTAACGTTCGACCCGTATCTTCTTCCATTACTTTCCCGTCTTTCTTGTCGATCCAAAGTGAACCAACGGGCACAATATTCTTATTCTCTGGCGTTTCTAAAGTATTTTTATGCTCCTGCTTCACTTCTGCTGGCTGGATCTCTGGTTCTCTTTCTCTGTATTGATTGATTTCATTAGAAATGGTTTGAATGAATTCATTTGCGACACGACTGACATCATTCATGATTTTCCCACGTTCCGCAGCTTCCTTATCATCCAACGTCTGACCATTCTTCGTCCATGCTGCAATATAAGGAATAGCTTTCTCCGACGTGTCCATTCCAAAATGTTTGCACACAATATAAGAAGTCATTTCTGCCTGCAATTCTTTAGTTGCGGTATCTAATTCTGAAAATTTGTGCATTCTTGCATGGGCTAATTCATGAATACTTGTAGCTAAATGCTGCGTAGGAGTATTTCGAGTATTCATGACGATTTCTTCTTCGCCAGTAAATTCGTTACGAACATACGCCCCACGTGCTTGTCCTAATTCTCTTTGATAGACTTCACTTTCTGTCATATCTCGAATTTGTATTCCAATATTGTTGGCTACCGCTTGAATCCCAGCTTGAAGTTCTGACTGTCCTTTTTTATCCAATTGAAAATCAAAGACACGGTTCGGAAAGATTTTCGGATAGTCTTCAGGTTTTAACTGTGTTTGTGTGATATCAAACACTTTTTCAATCGTGTAGTAAGGTTTTTTGATCACTTCGATTTGACCACTTTCGATTCGTTTTTTATCTTCTGGTGTAGCTTCTGTTTCTCGAACAAAGCCACGTCCTTTCTCATAAAATCCTTTGACCGTTTTTCTGACAAAGATCTTGTTCCCTTGTTCCCCTTTTTTGATATAGATTCCTTCTTTTTTCAACGCGGCACGACCTAAACAAGCCGTTGCACCTGGAAATTGTTCCTCAATCAATAATTGATTTCTAAAGGATCGTTCTGGAAAACGAGACATAAAGTTCAAAAGTTCTTTGACGTCTTCAGAAGAATGGGTATGCTTTTTCACCGCATCCAGTGCCTGTTGCGAAAGGGATTTAACTTCTTGTTTGATCTCTTCTGCCGTTCGTTTTTGATAGCCCTTTTGTTTTGTTTTTGTTTCTTTCGACTGCATTTGTTCTTTCGAAACAGGTTCATTTTTGACCGATTGTTTTTGTTCCTTCTCAGGTACTTGTTCGCACAATTTTGCTAACTCTAAATAGATGGGGTGATTACTGTTGACGCCATCCCCTAGATCCATTCGGATCTGATCGACTACTTCTCCGTTCTTCACTTCTTCAAAATAGAATTTATAATAACCTGATTCTGCAGCGTATTGGTTATCCAACGTTTTAAGTTGATCGATCAATTCTAATGTTACGATCTCCCCACCATAACTTTTCAATCCTTTTTCTGGATCATTTTCGTTGAATTCTACTCGATAGAAATGATCTTTTTCTTTCTCCTTCAGAGAATCAGTTGGTGCAGCCTCTTCAAGTAATTCACGAACAGCTGCTTTTTCCTCTTCCGACGTGGCTTGGTATTTTTTTGATTCCTCAAATCCCCCGTTTTCATTCAGTTCTAAAGCAACTTTTCGATAGCCTTTCAAAAAATAAATGGTTGGATTTTTTTCCATTGCGTCACTCGTCCGCTGTCAATGATCGCTTGTACTTCAGGGAGGATATTTTCTTTTCCTTTTTCTGATTTTTCTTTCAGCTGTTCTAATGTTTCCAACTTCCGTTGATATTTTCGGATCGTGGCGGCTGAAAAAGTCGATTCACCTTTTTCAAAGCGTTCGATTTCTTCTTTGATTCTTGGAATATTATCGATCGTCATATCCAGTCCGCCGTACTTGTTATAGCCCATTTCCTTTAGCTCTTCTTGTCTTTCAAGTTTTTCTACCTGTTTTTCTTGTTGCTTGATCTCTTCTCTCAGACTATGCACTTTGTTTTCTAAACGTTCTTGTTGCCTAAACCAAGAATGCCCATTTCTCTTATCGTTCATTGGTTGACCGTTGGTCTTTCTTTGGTGTTCAAACATCTTTTCGATTTGTTCGTTTAGTTCATTTTGCAATCGTGCTAATTTTCTTTTGGATTTTCCCAAACGACTATTGTCTAGTGGTTCTTTTTCTTCTGCCATGTCCGTTTCCTCCTAAACAAATGGATAATTTTCTACTGCATCAACGAACGTTTTTGTAATCAGATTTAACGCTAAAATATCGCCACTTCGATAAGCTTTTGCCGCTTTGTCTGTGACGACAAAAGATCTACCTGTTTGAATTTCTGTCACAAAAACGAGATTGTCTCTGCTTTTTTCAACAACAACTCCAATCGTTGAATGAGCCATTTCTTTTTCCTCCTTTCTTTTGATATAATGTAGACGGAAATCGCACCATTCAATGAATTGGCGGAAAACAATTCATTGAAAAAAAGAGTCCTGGACAAATTATGTTCAGGACTCTTTTACTTCTTTTATTCACTTAACAACTAACATTCTGTGAGTGAAATAGACTCTTCAATGCTTTTACACGGGAAGTTATTGATCCCCTCTTCATTCATTTCCCAAGTAGTATAATAAGGCGCTAACTTGCCCTCATATTCTTGAATGATAAAATATTTTTCACCCTTCACATGATTACAACAGTACACACCAGTAGCTGGGTACTCAACGACTAAAAATTGATTTGGATCAAACTGTTCGTTTCTCAACATTTCTCTTATCTGAAACAAATGCTCTTTTTCTAAACAATCGGGAAGTTGTTCGATTCGTTCTTCTCTTAATGATCCTTCTATGACTTTCCATTGATCTAAATATTGTTTCATTGCTATTCCTCCTACTGTCTTTCTTGTTCCATTTGAATTCTTCGTTGTTGCTCTTCGTATGCTTTACTTGCGTGGTATTTTTCTTCATGGGCATTAATCGTTCGATTTAATTGACGCAAACTCCGTTGCGTGACAACTCTTTGTTGGAATTGTTTCATTCGCTTCATGAATTCTTCGTAACTATACTTGTATTCATTCGTTGGCAACTGTTTAAGTGTTCGAAAGGATCGTTCATTGTAAATAGATTGCATCTGATCGACACCTTCTATTAATGGTTTTATTTGACTATCTTGTCTCTTCAGTTCTGTTAGGATGGCATTTCCTGTGCGCTTTTTTAAATCAAAGAGGGCGTTTTTTTCTGCATCCTTTGATTCTCCTTTACTTTCCCCATAAAGAATTTTTGCTTCTTCTTTCAATGCTTTTGAAATCTGTATATATTCTTGATATTCAGGTTCTTTTGTTAAAACATATTTGGTTAACTCATCGAGTTTCTCTCTTGTGTATGGTGAAAGTTTGGTTCGTTTTTCATCCCCGTAATTCCATTCCGAACGTTTGTCAGGTAGGGTTTTATATACTTCATTTAATAAGTTCATTGCGTGTCGATCGTAACGCGCTGGCTCTTTTACCACTTTTGTTAAGGTGTTACGCAAATCACTTTTCCGCGTCAATAAATTTCGTTTCTCCATACCAATCATTCGATCCTTTTCATAAGAAAAACGTTCTAACTCATGTACATAATTGGTCTTCATTGCGTCTAATGTTGCTTGTCTTCTCTTACCTTTCGGTACGATATAACTCACACCATTTTCAACCTTCGTGTAAGGTTTACGCGTATTTTCTTTTTCAACAACTGCAAAATGAATATGGATATGTTTAGTATTACGGTGAATCGTTGCCATCCAGTAGCCTGTTTCTTTCAGTTGCTCTTTCTCGAATAATGTCTCCATCATTTTTCTTCCAGCTGCTTTTAATCCTTCTTCATCTAAAGTATCTGTTTTGGGATCGTACAATCCTATTTTTTCAAGATACGAATTATCATGAGAGACAACATCTTGATAAATGATTGAGCCTTTTTGTTGTCCTCTTTGGAAGATTTGCTTGATCTCCTTCAGATCACTTCCTTTCACTTCGTCTGAAGCCATAGAAAAAACTCCAGGAAGGTTTCCTGAAGCTTTTTTGTGTGGCTCTGTTTGATATTTTTTTATTGCTTGGTTCAAGCGTTGGTATTCTTTTTGTTCACTTTGCGTCAGTTCTTTCTTTTGTTCTAACGCATAGTGACGGGTCATATAAGAAAGATATTTGGTAAAATCTTGTTCCTCTAACTTGTCAAAGTTGATTCCATTTCCCATCAAAGATTGAGCTTCATTCGACGTTTCGCTGAATTCTTTATCCGTCTTACTCTCCGAAAAAGTTTCTCCTTCAGGAATATAAAAATCCTCTAAAGCGTTCTTGATTCGTTGCAGTTCCTGTTCTTCTTCAGGCGTACGTCGTTCCATTTCTTCCAGCGCTTTTTCTCTTGTCATATAATCAATGTATGTTGAAAAAGATTTTTTATTGGGCAAGGTAAATTGACAAGTGAGAATGACTGCAGGCGATTTATTCATCATGTTCCCCTTCTACTTTTATCTTTTTAGAATCTTCGTTGGATCAAATGGATCTGCTCTAGCATGAACAGATTCATTCACAGGTTTCTTCAACTGAGGGGAATATTTTTTGGTTTGATTGGATTTAATTTTTCCTTCCACACGTTCTTTTGCTTCTTGGTAAACCGTTGAATTTGTACCAATTAGTATTCCTGTATCTTTCAAATGAAGATCTGCAAACTCTGAAACCATTTCGGTTAAAATAGAAATTTCTTTACTCATTCCATTCAACTTTGCTTGATTGGAATTTACTTTTTTCTCCATTTCTGGATCATAATTCATACATAGAAACCGAACGGCTTCACTATAGTTTTTAACTTCTGCATGAGTAGAAATAATCTCATCCAACACATCGATATGTGTTTGGTGAAAGTAAATGTGTTTGTCTATAACCTTTGCCATATCAAAGTTCACTTCCTCTATTTTGCTCGATCAAGATTTCTAAAATACGATTGTTTTGACTAACATATTCTTCTAATATCTTTGTGTTATAGCTTTGAATTTCTGAAAACTTTTCTAATAACTGATCAAACTTTTCTTTTTTATATTCCATCAAAGGACGATCAAAATCATTTTCTATTAGTAATTTTAAATAATCGTTACGACTCCATTTATTACCCGTACGGTTACTTAGTTCGTCACATCTTCGATCAATTTCTCTTACGATTTTCTCATCCACATTTCTTATTCTTACTTCCATATTAATTCCTCCAATTTAAAAAGGATAGCGAAAAGGAGCCTATCCTTTTTGCTATCCTACTACCCTCCCTTTACTATCCTTCACTATCCTTTCACTATCCTATTTTTAAATATTTTGTTCCCACATTTATTTTTGAGAAACGTAATAGGCACAGCCTATTGGAACACTTTTTTTAAAAAGTGTTCCCACGTTTCCTTATGCTCTTTACAAATAAAGGCTTTTAGAGACGTTCTGGAATTTTAGATTCCTTGAATTGTTCCCATTCATCAATCAATTGGCTATAAGTAGCCATTAATTTTTTTCTTGCTCTTGTTGCTTTCGAATCAACAAAAAATCAGTTTGATTCGTTAATTCTAAATATTCTGTTCGGTATTCAATGTTCATCGTACCCGTTTTACTACATAGTAACTGATTATGACGTTCTTTCACTTTGAATAACTGCTCCTTCTTTAAGATTTTTAACTCCATGCCAGCTATAAATCACCACTTTTCCTGAAAACATATGGTTTATTTTGTTGAATTTTTACTCCCATCTAACCATAATTTCCCAATGCCATATCGTAGGCTTGCTTCGACTTCATAAAAATTGTAGACCTCTTTTCTTCGGTCTATTGCTTTCATTTCCTGGCCATCTTTTAAAATAGATCTGATGCCCTTAACGGTCGCTTCTTGAATACTCGTATGAACAACATCCGTATGGATCAGCTCCTCATACTTTCCAAAATCAACGTAATACTCATAGCCACTCAGCTTCGGAATTAGATCAATAACCATTTCTTTTTCGATTGATCTTTTAATAAGTTTCATGAATACATAACCAAACAAAGCGAGAATAAATCCTACTTCAAACAAATACATATATCGATTTATAAATTGATCGATCGTCGTTAAGAAGTTCTTTATCCCCTCTACCGTTCTTCCAGATTGCTCGGACCAATCTGCTAGAGTCGTTAACATACTGCCTAAGATAAGTAAGTCCAATAAACTTTTGAAAAGATTACTCATTGTTAAATTTTTCCTGACAAATTGAACGAGTAAGTAACTAAAAATAGAAAAGCACATGACACACATTAATGTTATTACTACCGTGAATATAATTGACGCCGCAATCTGTTTTGGCTCACTTAACAAGTAATAGGCCACCACCAAATAACCGATTAAAGTAACCATAAGTGAAGCCATGTAACTAAAAAGTTTTCCTATTGGCCATAATTGCAGCACCCAAAATTCCTTTCGTTTGCTGTTTCTTTTCAGAGGAAACCAGGTGTGTTCAATCCAGTCGTCCGATTTCATTTCGATTTCTTCCCTAAACTCTTTCCTCTTATCTTGCCAATGAGAAGGCATGAATTCGCGTATTTCTAAACATAAAAAGATCAACATAATAAACGATAGTAGACTCATGAACCAATTAAATGATAAATCTTCATTGGTAAACCAAAGAAAAATTGTACCGACGATAACAGCTAAACTAAATAAAAAAGCAGCTATACCTAAGGTGATATAGCTGATCCATAAACATTTTTGATATACTTTTTTCACATAAAATCCTCCTGTGTTTTTATTTGCTATCAGCTGTAAAGTATTTTTTAGCAGCTAAATACAAAGCTTCAAATGATCTGAATTTTAAGGTATCTAAATTCTTTCTACCATTCTTCAACTCAGATATTGTCGTGTTAGATAGCTTCACTTCTTGACTTATTTCTTTGGCTTTTACAACTTTAAGATAGGCTTTAATCAATACTTTCTGCTCAGCGAAAGTATCTTTGCCGACCAAATTCGCTCGCTTCATTTCTTACACTCCACCTGTTCTTCTAAATATTTTCTTTTGTAATACGATCAATTTTTTCTTGAAGTTTCTGAATGATCTCTTCTTGATCTTTCATTTGCGTTTTCGATGTTTCAATTTCTTGCTGGTAACCATTAATCTTATTTTCAGTATTTTCCTGATCATCTGCGACTTGATAAGGCAACTGATCTTTTAGTTTCTTCACTAATTCTTCATTCAAATCTATGGTTGCTTGGAAAGATTCAATTTGTTTTTGTGCTGCTTTTTGTTCTTTCTTGTATCCTTTCACTTTGTAATTGATCGCATGTTGTTCATAATCTTCGTCTTTCACGTGATCTTTGACCTTATCTTCGTGAATGTAAAAAATCAGATCTTGCGGTTCTTGCATATCCACCTTTGGATCAATTTTTTCAGGAATAATGGTTAATCGCATAGCAATATATTCTTCTGGTACATGCGATAGCTTCACTGCAAAATAATCATCAGACACCTTAATCACTTTGGCTTTTATTGCTTGATAATCCCCTTTAGCTGTCTTTACTTCTACGCGATAATTAAGATTAGCCAGTTCTTTTAATAAGCTTTGATCTTCATCGTCGATCGCAAATTCAAAAACTAATTGCTGGTTCGCTCCTTTTTCTTTTGAAACCATCGTCAGTTCCTTCGTGTTTAAAAATGCGTTCGTGCTTACCTCATCTGGTATGTCTACCTTCTTATGCGTATAAATCGGACTAGCAAGAATTAAAAAGCCGAGAATCATAAAGATTCCCAGCCATCTAAGATAACTTTTTCGTTTTTTGAAACGTTCTCTTGCTCCTTTTTTCTTACTCATTTTCTTCCTCCTAACGAGTAAAATAACTAAAGTCTGTGACTTTCCATTGACCATCTACTTGTTTTTCAGTGACAGTTAATCCACCTTTTATTTTTTGCGGTTTGACATCTTTGAATTGAGGATTGCCGATTGTATAATCAACAAATACAACAAAATTTTGTTCCTCTTTTACACTGCTTGTTTGAGCGTAAGTTTGCACGTCACCTAATGTAAAAGAGTAACTTCCGTAATCATCATGTTGGTGATTATCGTCTGCAGGACTTAATTTGTCGATCACTTCTTGGGTTGCGACATCTTTTAGTTTTTCCGTTAATTCATTTCTGCTTAATGATTTATCAATGGCCAATTGACCGAACTCTTCTGCCGTCTTTCTTTGTGCTTCATTTACTTCCTCTTTTGCTTTTGTGCCATCTTGTTGCTTCAGCTGATGGATTTCTTGGTTTTTCTCATTGATGGTTTGATTTAACTTGTCGATCTTCGCCTGTGCCTCAGAGGAATTTTTTTTGAGCTTCTCAGACGCGTTTTTAGCCACTTCTTCAATTTTATAGGTATTTGTCGCTTGTTCCTCTTTCAGCTGCCAAAATAACGCGATATTGCCGATTAAACTAACGCTAATTGCAGCTGTTAAGACGATTTTTAAAGTTTTATTTTCCATATTTTTTCTCCTGATCTATTTTTTGCTGCTATTCAAAAATGGTAATGGATCGATCCATGTACCATCACCTGTGAATGCGTGTCCTTGTGCTTGACGCCAATCCATGCGAGTGAAGCCTAAATGCAAGTGTGCTGTATCTCGTATCCCGATTACTTGACCAACTTTCACTTGATCGCCTACTTTCACACAAGAATTTCCTGTACTATTCGCAAATTCTTGATACACCATATTCAAGCCATCGTAATTAATCACGATCACACACGCGCCCAAACCTGAAATACCAGGATTGCCAACGTACACGACTTTTCCGACATGAACCGCATGAATCTCACTTCCTGGATGATCAACTGAACCAAAATCTAATCCGTCATGGAAACCATTTGGTCGGAACTCTCCCCCTGGATTCGTTCCAAATAATTGCCCACCGCTAAAGGAACTTTTATCTAAACTGCTGCCAGGGAATGGATTCGTCCATTCACCAGTAATCGTGCCGTTGTTATTGCCACCTTCACCCCAATGTTTGATGGCGAATTCATCATATTCGGTTAATTTATTAGAAGTGATAATTGACATACAACCTGTATAATACGGACTATCTTCAGTAATTCCTGCAGCGGCATAACCGCCTCGTCCTAAGATCAATAAGCTTGCGCCAGGGCTTTTATTTCCGACACAAGCATTAAAATTGGATTGTGTGGCTACCATAAAGCCGTAATAGGAGAAGGCTGCTTTTGAGTTGGGAAACTTCATATACCAGCCACCTTCAATACCACCGATTCCTCGCGCAGTTCCTTTAGGAAACAGACACCCATCAAACCACGTAATTCCAAAATAGTTGAGATCATTTCTTGCGGACGCCGACGTACCAAACGCTGATTCGTAACCGTATTGAGAAAGGATTACACTTGGTAATAATTTATATTTCACTGCTGCACCTACGGCATATTGCGCAATCTCATCAGAAAAAGGGCCTCTTCCTTTGATTTCTTTATAAATGGGCAATCCTTCCGAATACTCTCCTGTAAAAGTTTCGCCACCACTGCTTGAATCTGAATCCGAATTATCAATCGAACCAGCCGCAAGTATTAAAAATAGGGTCACGAATACAGTGATCAAAATGGTAATCAAACCTGCAGAAGTACCAAACAACCACAAAAATAAGCGCCGCTTTGCGCGACGCTTAACATACTGCTTGATTAAACTTTCATCTTGATTTTCCATTATTTTCCTCCATCAAACAATTTTAATTGACGTTTGTTCGGACTAAAATGAACACGAATGGTTTCTTTTGAGCCAAAATTGATCACAGCGTCTCCTTGATTTTGTTGAGGAATGGATTCTAATTCTGAGTTTGTCATTGATTTACCAACTAATCCTTCTATATGACGTAAAATAGATTCATCCATACGCATAAAGATCTTCGTAGAAGAAAATTCAAAGACTTTCTTCAGTTTCGAGAAGTTCTCAGAAGACATATTTTCTGGCACCATTTCTTGTGGGGATTGTGTAGCTAAAACAGTCATTGCTTCTACTTTACGCATTTCTCGTTGAAAGTTTGTGACATAATTTACCGTTTCAATAAAATCTGGATTAATCGCATTATGGCACTCATCGATCATCGCCAAAAAGCGTTTGAAGTCTTGTTCTTCCATTTGTTTTTCTTTAATTAAGCGTCGTTGTCTTCGTCCTTGAATCAATGCCTGATTCCAAATCAACGTCATCGCCATGTACATTTGACATTGCTGTACCCCTCGATCTAAGCCTGTAATAGAGTCAATGTCAAAAAAGACCAACTGTTGTTGGTCAAGGTGTCGAATCGTACTATGCCCATCAAAAATCATGCCATACGTCTCACATAAGGATTCTACGATGGATTCCATTTCTTCTTTTCGATTCTTTTTCTCTTGGGAAGCACCTGGTAATTCCAGTTGTCCTAAAAAGTCTAAAAATTCTTTGAACGTCGGATAAGCTTCTGGATCTTTACCTGTGACTTGCGTATCAGTATTTGAACGCGAATTTGAGGAAGTAAAGCCGCGTGGTACTGTTCCATACTCTTCATAAAAACGATTTAAGTAGGTCTTAAATTCTGCTTTCATCGTTCCTTTTAGCTGAGGACTCACTAACTGTACCTGATAGACCACTTTGTCTAAGTGCGTTTGATAGGACGCTGCTTCATTGATCTTCAAATCTTTGACTGATCCATCGTCATATAAACTGGATGCTTCATCATACGTCCGTGTGGCAAATATCTCTAAAGGATTGATCATTCCGTCAGATCCGTCTAAACGCACCATAATACCGTTATATTCCTTTAAGAAAGGAATAAAGTCTTTCCCCTTTTCAAAGCCCCAAATAAAGTCTCCTGCAGCTAAATGGGCTTCCGCGATCATTTTAAGAACGGTCGATTTACCAGCTCCCATCATTCCTAGAAGCAAGGTATTAGTAGACAACCGTACACTATTTTTATACGTCGCATTCCAGACAAATGGGCCGCCTGTCATGGTTTCCCCATATTGTGTACCTCCTGGATCTTTTAGCGTTTGGTGGTGGAACGGGAAACCTCCGCCAATGTTTAACGATGGTAGTGATTGCCCTTTGATATTTCCGAACCATTCAGCTTGTTCATCGAACATGGTAAACATCGATTGCCAATCTCGTTTGGTTTTATGCAGATAGGTCACCGCACGATAATCCATCCCTTTGAGATTTTCAATCAGTTCCTGCGCTCGTTCATCTACTTCTTGAATCGTGTTTCCGTAAACATGTACTCTCACTTTGACTTGTTTAGAAATTTCCCCATTAGAAGTCAATTTTCGGGCATATTCCGCTAGTTCCAGGTATTCTTCTGCGCTTTTATTTCGGTCAGTCGCTTTTCGTTCGTTATCTGATCGATCATTTAATTCATCTAAGGCACGATTGATTTGATCAATCACTTTTTGCTTTTCATCTGTGCTAACATCTAGTGTGGCCACTGTATGAGGATTGTTCATGAGATTGGCCAACCAAAAAAGCGTAGGATTTTTTGTGTAGTGATAAACTGTCACACACCGTGAATAACCATTTCCATAGGTCACATACTCTTCATCGAAATTTAATCCACCTTGTGGCATCACTTGTTTTAAAAAATCTAAATCATACCCTTTGGATTTTAAAATTTCTATTTCCCGATTTCCTAATTGCTTTAATGGATCAAGTACTTTTTGATCATTTTGTGGTGAAAAAGCTATTTTAATCGCTTCTAACATGTACAATCACCTCTTCTTGTTTGATTCTTTACTTGGTTAAAAGATTGCCCTTTTCCCAACTTACCCAGGCTTAAAGTGTGAGGAAATTTTCTAGTGGTCTCTTCCTTCGGAACATCTTTTTCTAACCATATCAACGGATATTTCATTCTCTCTTCTCCATTCCTACTCATCATTCATATTGTTCATTCGATAAAGAATCTTGATCAATTCTTTTTTGTAGAGTGGTTTTAACCCTAAAATGCCACTAGATCGCATTAACTGACGGTTTCTGGTTTGTAAATCCTTGTTTGTCTTTCCTTCAATGACGAAAAAGAAGCTTAAGTCAGGACGTTCTTGTTCTGCTCGTTTCAATTCCTGGATTTCCTCTACTAATTTCTTTTCATATTTTCTTAATCGCTGTAGATTTCTTCCTAAGGATTGTTCCATACGATTCTTATCTAATAATTGCCGCTTTTGTACGATTTGTTCCGTTAGATCCGTTTCTGTGGTCAAACTAACTAACTTAATTGTTGGCACATACGTACGCATGACGGTGGTCAACTGATTCATTCGTTCTAGTTTCTCTTGTTCGTTTAATCCTTCCACATCTGTAGAAACTACACGATAATAACGTTGAAAATGATCTTCTTTAGTAACTAAGACTCCCTCTTCTGTACAGGATTTATAAGGAAATAAATCCAAGATAGATCGTTCTTCTTGTTTTCCAAACTGCAAAATGGATTTCTTATCAACTGAATTTTGTCCTTTGACTCGCATTTATTCATCCTCCTTATACGTACCATGATAATTTCGGTTAGGATCTAGGGCATGGTAATGGTTCTTGTCCGTAAAAAAAATAGATTCGATAATCGCAAAAATCTGGCGTTGACCTGGGTTATTATAGGGTCGCCAAACAATCACTAGAGCTATCGCAATCCATAAGCCATAATTCAAGAGTGCAAAAAAGAGCGGTAAGTGGACAAGATTATTGACTATTTTCGCCCAAAAAAAGCAACCACCAAGCGTTAATAGATCTAAAAAGAAAAAGGCGAAAAACTTCCATTCCCCACTAAATCTTGGAGGATTTTTCATGTTAATATATTTATCCATAAATGATTTCTCCTTTTCATACATAGAAAAAAGGCCTAACTTGTAGGCCTTTTATGGTTTGATATCCTGTTTGATATCCCGCAATAGTTGTTCTTTCAATTCATTGTTCCTGTTTTTAGTTTCTCTTGTTACATTTATTTTTGTTGGTGCAGTAAATGCCACATTTGCTGGTTTGTAACCTGTGTGAACTTTTTGAATAGGTTCTGGTGCAGCTTCTCTTGTCACAACATTTTGAACGGACACATTCCCTGTCTCACCACTTTCAGATAAATTGTAAGAAACAGTTGTCAGATTTCCATTTTCAGGCAAACGACTTGGTTTCATTTGAACAGTACCTGCAGTTGATTGGTGAACAAAGCTTTGATCATTCTCCTTGAATTGATTCAAACGACTATCTTTCATTGGTAAATTTTGTGTCTTAGGCAAACCAATTTTCATTGATTTTTCAGTTCCAACTTCGATTCCATTATCATTTGGCAAATCGATGGAATCCTCATCCGTTTGTACTTCTTGATTTCGTTTTGGTAAATCTGAAATGCGCTTTTCATTTTCAGAATTAATGTTAGATTTATAACGATATTGTTCTGGATCGGTTTTTGGTAACTGTCCATGTTGTCCTTCTTCTGAATCTTTTTCTCCGATCGAATTTTCGTTAGAATGTAACTCATCTTGGTGATCTTTGGCTGAAGGAATCGCTGCACCTTCTTGATTTTCTTTTTCACTTGTTGTATTTGCCTTCACTGCTGCATTGACTTGTCCTTCACCATACGCATCTTTTAGTCCTTCTTTGACTTCTGAAGCTTTTTCTTTTTGTTTTTCTAGTGCTTCGGATGGATTCTTCACAGCTTCAGCCAATTCTTTAGCTCTCGTGCCGTCTAATTTCTCTTCTAAGGTGTCTTTGGCTTTTTCTGTAAGATCTTCAGCTGTTCCTTTTAACCCACGTTCATTGACGTAACCAAGACCTTCTGCGGCTTTAGAAACACCATTTTTCGCTTTCCCGAACATTTCGGAAACTGTTTTCTTACTATTAGGTACAGTTGTAGCTTTATCGTCTGATTGTTCTTCCCCGTTATCAGGGGTAACATCTTTTCGATTGCCAAATCCATTTTTACGAATATCATTTAAATTGCTTAAACCACTCTTACCAGCACTTGCAAGGTTTTTAGCTCCGCTACCCACATTTTTCGCAATATTTCCTAAGGCAAACATGCTAAGAAGAGAATTGCTGCCGTTTTTCAGACTCGTATCAACACCGAAAATCTTCGTAACCGATTGAGAGCCTTTGAATAGCGCAATGGTTAGCACAATTAAAGCAACAACATACAAGAATCCATTGATCTTTCCTGCCGCATGCAAATCACCGATACCTGAAAGCATTAATGTATAGATTCGTAATTCTAAAATCGTAAACGCCAATAACAAGAAGGATTGAGAAATATCTTCTATCGCACTTTTCATCCGTTGGCCTGTCTCAAAGTCCGTTGACGCGGCAATCACTAAATAGAATTTTTTAAATACCAGCTCAATAATGCAAGTAACGATCGTAAATAGGATAAATAAATAGGCTACCGATAAAGAAGATTCACCAGCTAAAATAATACCTGGACTACTAATGTATCGGCGATAACCTGAAGTGTATACATACTTTGCTAAGCCTTCATCACTGATTTGAACAGGGATTTCTTTTCCATTATCATCCAGTTCCAGTCGGTATTGTAACGCTCTTAACCGATCCTTTTGTAAATCTGACAATCCACTTTTATCGTTATCCGCCATCTCAGCGGCTTGATCAGGAGTAATAATCCCATTGATATTCGCCGTTTTAAAATTCTTCGCCGTGAGAGCATTTCTTTTATCTGTTGGTAGGGATTCTACTTTATTCGGGTCAGTTGCTAGTAACGTACTGACATCGATCACATTATTTTGAATAATTTGAAAAGCAGGTGATCCCGTTTTATCTGCTTTGTTTGCTGCAGTCACGTCTCCGTAAAAGCTTTTACTGATATTTAACCCTTCATCGATTAAAGAACTCCCACCAAAAATCAAGATTATGGCCATAAATAAATTAACCAAGATATTTTTGACTTTTGGTGGGTGTTTACTCATAAAAAATTTCAAGCCTAAATAAATTAATGTGACGACACAAAAAAGAGCCAATACCTTACTAATCAAACTTTGAAACAGTTCATTTACCCCAGCGACGTTCAATAAGTCTTTTAAATCAAAGCTTTGATAAATGGTTTTTTCTAGTAAAGTATTGAGGTTATATAACCCTTTGACCAATCCCCATAAAAAAGTATTACAAATCCAACTGAACACATCTTGATATTGCAGATAATTCCCATAATCTTGTAAGATTTTTGTTACAGTTTTGGGATCGGCATTGCCTTCTCCAAATAAGCCTGACCACCAGTCGGCTATGCCGGAAAAAATTCCTCCAATGATCATTCTTTCACCGCCTTTTCAGCTTCCAATAACAACCGTTTTCCAATCATTTCTGAAATTTCTTGATTCTTGATCAACTTTTCAACATATTCTTGAAGACGATCCGTTGCTTGTTCTTCGTAAAATTGAATTAACAATTTTTTGACCGTCTCATTTTCAAGAGATTGAACAATTTTATAAAACAGATTTTCTTCGATTTTTTCTCCCAATTGTTCATGCAGTCCATGATAGAGATCTCTAGCATCTTCATCTGGTAAGAAATAATCATAATCAATCTGTAAAGCCTTCAAATCGAGATCTGCGTGAGTACAATAAATATCAATATCATGAATGGTTCGACCTAAGGTATCGAAATCTTCAAGATATTGATAAGCATAAGGACTATTGGATTTTTCAGAATTAAAAATTGGATACGGCCTTATCTTATTCCCTTTTAGATCTCGCCGTTTCAATGGCGCAAGTACAATCGTTTCTCCTTCTAAAAAAGTAGAAATTCTTTCAGGAGTTAAGATACGATCTGAATCAACATTACGATTGATATGTGTATTCATACCTAAAGAATTGACAGTACTATTTTCTTGTTCAACCGTTTTATTTCCTACTTTTTTAGAGAATTCTTCAATGGTGTTATCGTCTGTAGACATAATATATACATGTGTTTGACAGTTTTCTTTGATAATATCTGCATTATCTTCCCCATACTTCGCACGTAGTTGTTTATATGATTGAATAAATAGATCCCATAACATATTACGACCTGCCGTAACTGTCATGATTCCTTCCATGTTATCCATCGCTGGCATATTCCCAAATTCATCTAAAATGAAATGAATTCTTCGGTGACATTTATCACCTTTGGTCTTAACACATTGCGTGGATAACTCTTTATATAACTGGCTCAGAAAGATACTAACTACGATGTGGTTAGATGGATCATAATCAGGTGTAAGCATAAAAATAGCCATTGGCTTGTCGGTATAGTGCATCCGAATAGACTCTACTAGTAAGTTACTTTTACTTTCATCTAGTGTGAGAACCGCTTCTTTTTCCCATTCTGGCAAATGGGTTTCTCCCCTTTTTTTTCGATAAACGATATTACCCTCTTCGTCCCTCAATTCTCTTTGAGAAAATTCATACCAAGCAACATATTCTTTTCTTTGGTGATCATACTTTAAACGAACTTGATCCCCTTGCTCTAAATGACAGTCAAAGTTGATTTCACAAAAACCTCTATAACCAACTTTTACTCGTTCTTCATGAAATTTCTTTCCTTGATGATAAAATTCCACTACGATTCGTTGATTTAAAAGACTTTCATGTAATTTCAAATCCAAATATTTGGGAAAACCAACCGATTTATAATCAATGGTTGATTGAGAAGTCATTTTCGCAATTTTTGTTAGGGTAAATGGATTCAATCCTGTGATCGCTGTTGATAGAATATTGCCTTTTGCTTTATCAGAACCAATTTTTGTTGCCCCATATTGTTTTTTCGCTAGATTTCCAGGTGGTAACTGATTCATAAATTCATCTAAAGCATTGAGTTGCTTAAATTCATTAGTAGGATCTTGATAATTAAAACCGCCAATTTCAGAAAGAAGCTCAACAAGATTATTGGGTGTTAATTTGGAGTAATCCCCTGTTTGATCGGCTTGTTCTAACAACGCAAAAATAAGCGCATTGACAGCTTTCTGCGCGTTTTCGTTAAAGTATTTGTTATCTGAAGCATTGGCATCATAATAAATCGTATTTGTAAATGTATTTGCTAGTTGCGTAGCGGTATCCACGTCTCCTCGTTGCCAATATTTCACAATTAAAGCCAAAGGATTATCACTCATTGACTGTAACGGTTCAGTTAGATTATAAGCATAAACATCATAGCCTCTGGCTTCTAATTCGTCTTTGCTGGCTACATACAACTCATTTTTAGAATCATTGACAACCATTGAACTTTGTTTTTCTGCACGAGACAAATTATCAATAGTTGCTAATACTTCAATCTGTCCTTTCCCTGATCGAGAAGTACCAACAATACAAGTATTAACGGTATCTGTTTGGATATACCAATATTTTTTATAGTGAGTGATAGGAATTCCACCATATCCAGGGAAAGAACCTTTCGCGTCTGGTATTTGAGGATAGATTTGTTGAATCTCTTTTAGTGTCATTAACCGATTATCCCCTTTTTGTCCATCCGCTAGCGGACGAAACCACATGTCCATTTTCAAACCCATAAGTACAGCTGGAACAACACAAATCGTAGAAACAACTAAGCGTGTACCTAAACTCGTTGCTGGGGTCAAAGGATTCCAAAAACCAGCTGAATCAAAATGAAAGACCTGTGGCATTTCCTGTAATTGAAACAGATTCACTCCTTGTAAGCTTCCCTGAATGATTTCAAATCGACTGAAAGCTTCAGGTATTCTTGTCACTAAATAATCTAAAGGGAGATAGACTAAACCGCTATACATTAGTTTTTGTTTGACTCGCTTATCATGCTTACCTGGTAATCTTTCACCTGCTGGTGCATAGCTATAAAAATGTGATAGATATTTCTTTTTTTCTAAATTAAAAGGCTTGTCTTTTCGTTTCGTTGTTTCTCGAATCCGCATTATTTCACCTCATTTGATTCTGAACTTTCGGAAGTGTTTGATTGTACAGTTGAATCGATTGATCCTTCTTTGGTCTTACTAGAATCACTCTCTTTACTGTTTTCCATATTTGACTCTGTTGTTGACTGATTGGTACGATTCAACAATTCTTCTAATTGTTGTTCATACTCTTTTCTTGCTTGTTCCTGGGCTTCTTCCTTGATTGACGCCGTTGTGGCTACAGAATCAGCCTGTGAAGATTGATTGATATGATTAAAAGCAAATACTGTCCCTCCACCTAGAAGCAAGCTTAAACTTGCAATACATCCCACCATCCATCCGTCAAAGGAACGCTGTGGTGAAGGAGTTAAATTTGCTTGGTTGTTCACTGGCGTTTGAACAGCAGCTACTGGTTGAGGTTGTGCTAGATAATTCAACTGTGCTTGACGCAATGTATCCATTTGTTCTTGACGTTCCTTACGAGCAGCTGCTTCTTTTTCCTTTTCTTGCTCTAACCGTTGTTTTTCTATCGCCATTTTTTGTTCCGCAAGATCCTGTTCCCGTTTTCTTATTTCTAATTGTTCATGCTCTTTTTCTTTTTGCCGTTGTTTTTCTTCTTGTTCTTTCAATTCTTGTTGTTGAATTTCATACTCTTTTTTCCATTTTGGAATTTGTACTTGTAATTCTTGCTGGATCTGTTCGTGTTTTTCCATAAGAACTTTAGTCGTTGTTTGATATAGCTTATTCAGTTGTTCATTTAATTCTTTGCTAATCTTTAGCTTATCTGTACGCAAACCTAGGTAAAATTCTTCTTTTCGTTCTTTAATACGTTCTTTTAACAAGTTTTCTTTTTCTTTCGATAACGCTTCTTGATTCGTCTGAGTAAAATTATTGATCTTTTCTACACACAAGGAATACGCATTGTCGCGTTTCTTTTCGTATCGCTCTTTAATTTTTTGTACTTCTTCTTCAATCACTCGCTGTTCTTCTTTATTTAGTTCCTCTTTTGCTTTCTCCCAATTAGACGACTGTTCCGTCGCATACTCATTAATTTCTTGATCTGTTTCTTGTTGACGTTCTTCAAAGGTGGCTAATAAATCTTCTTGTGCAAGCTCATGCCAATTTGTTGATTGGACAGACTCTAACTGTTCTAAAAGTGTGCCTTTACCCTGTGAGATTAATTCTTCTTTACTCTCTAAAAATGCTTGATAGGTTTGGGGTAATTGATATTTCGAATAAAGCTCATTTAAAAATAATTTGTTTTTTTCTTTCGTCCATTCATGCTCTGGCGGATATTGATCCAAAATATAATCAAATACAGTTGCCTTTTGTATCTCTATTTCGTTTTTTTCTACTTCTTCACTGATAAGTGGTTCAATATATTCCTGAGAATCCCCTTCAGTCCATGTTGACTCTTCATTAGCTTCAACTGGATCAACTTCTACTTCGGCCGTCTCTTCATCCTCCATTGTTTCTTCAAAGGGATCTACCTCCAATTGACCCATCACATCGTTCTCTTCCTCAAATATCGATTTCTGAGTCGGAATATCAGCTTGTTCGTCAACATAGACTGTCTCTTTTTCTTTTGACTCCTTCTTTGGAAATATTGGTCGTTCCCATGGTACTTCTTCATTTACTTCGACTTCACTCCCTTGATTCACTTTTCTTTGGTCGCTCTCTAACTCTTCTTCTAAAACTTGTAAAAGTTTTTCGTTTCGATAAGACTCTTCCACACTCATAGTTTCATCCGTTTCTTTAAACACATCAAGGCGGATTAAATCCATCAATGTAGGATAGAAACCTTCTGAAATTTGATAATCCAGTGGGCCAAAAACGTATTCTGTACCAGTTTTCTCTATTTTTCCTTCTGTGTCATGTAACGTGAGAGTCAACTTAACAGAAGATCGACTTTCGTGTTCCAGTACTTTCCCTAACACATGTAGCTGTTCTTCCGTTTCAATGACAGAATATTTAATTGTTTTCGGTAAAAAAGAAGTACGCTTTCCTACTTCCTTCGTTGCTTTTTTTATTAACTCTTTATCTGTTTTGGTATTGCCTGCAATCGTAAAGTACATGAGTATTCTCCTTTCATAAAAAAGGAGTAAAAAGTATCGACTACTTCTTACTCCTACTTTTTTACTTTCTTATAATCCTTGAGGTGTTTGTCCAAACAATCCAAATAACGAAACCACAATAGAAGCTGCTGCTAAAATAACTCCTACCCCCATCAATACATAGCCTACGTGCATCTTCCCATTTTCAGCTCCTCTTCGTCCAAATAGGAAGAAAAGACCCCCAATAACAATGGAAGCAACGGCCGCAGCAGCAGCAAAAATCATCAGATTGTTTTTTAAACTAGTTGCGGCAGTTTGTAATGCTCTAAAAATATCAACCGCAGCTACTACTTTCGGTTGTGTTAAAAAATTCATTGTAATTGATTCAAACATAAAATTGTTCGCTCCTTTTAGTGTTTAATAATTTCATCGAAAACAAGCTTTTCACGTTCACGTTGATAGATATATCCTTCTAAGTCCTTGTCTTTTCCCCGTAATAGGTCAAATTGTGCTTTTTCAAGGACTTCTTGTTTCCACTGTGTTTCAGATACACCGCGGCGTTCTAAGATTTTAGACGCGGCTTTTTCAAATGGCGTTTTAGCTTTTGCCACTGTGATTCCTCCTTCAGGACAAATAAAAAGACTAGCAATCACTCGCTAGTCTTTTGTAACTTATATTTATTGGATTGTGATCCATCGTGAATCAATTTCTCTTTCGTTCGCTTTTCATCCTTGCTAGATTCAAGAAAAATTATTTTTTTTACGCCATTCTTCTCATAGGGAACAACAATAAATAAAGAATCAGATTTGTTTATAAATTCCCTAACACCAGCTGAATCTACTATTTTGTATCTTTCTAAACCTTTATAGTCTTTTTGCCTCTTGACTGTTATTTGTACAGGATCTGGATGCCATACACTCTCAGAGTATTCCCAGGTAGTCTCGTCTATAATTTTCAAATTATAAACAAGACCACCTACTTCTTCTTTCCACATAGTTCCTGATTTCAATACGCCATTATCTTGATTAGTTTGTTTATTTTTTTCATTACTACATCCGACTAAAATAACAATCATGGCAATCAAGGAAGTAACTACTATTATTAACTTTTTCATTTTATTCATTCTTTCGTTTTTTTATTTTAAATGTATCTCAGAACCGCATAACTAAAAGTTGCTAACACAAGTAATAGTAAGCTGACCGCTGAAATCGTTACTAAATGTGTAGAACCTGTTTTAGGAACAATGACCTGTGGCAAGTTAGGATCAACCCCAATTGTCACAACATTTGTTTTATTAGAAACATTATCTACTGCTACTACGGCTTGGTTATCAATATTTTTTTCTGATTGTAATGGAGTTTTAGCTGTAAATATCAGCTGAATTTCTCGTCCATCTAAAAGATTGTTACTTAAGAAGTCAGCGGAAGCTTCCCACTTCAGCGTTCTTGAATTGCTATCATAGGTTAGTGTGCCTTCAGAAGTAATATCTTTTCCTGTACTCTTATCTATTACTTGCGCAGAACCTTCTTTATATGTCAAACGAGCTTCAATTGGATCTTGAATACTAAATTGTTTGTAGTGATCTGACACAGCGTCTACGCCTTTTGTGTGCCATTTTTGTGTGACTAGATATTGTACTTCAGATCCTGCGTTTAAAGGAGCTGTCGGCGTACCCTTCTTACCGTCATTTCGTCCGTTTACATCTTTTCCATTTTGTTGTACTTCTTTCACTGGAATTTTAGGGAAATAAACGGTAATGATATTTGTATCCTTTTCTACTTTATTAATGATCGACGTTCCCTGATTTTTGGCTACACTATTTTGATTGGCCAATTCATTGACTTTTACATTGATCACTAATTCGTAAGTTTCGCCGTTATACTTCATTCGATTTTTTAATGTATCAGCTTTCGCTGCATATTTTACCTGGTGTTTTGTTTTGTCATAGGTCACTTCACCAGATACATCGAATTTTTTATTTGTACCACTTTCAACGTGTGCATCGACGTAATTTACTTCTTTTGGTAAATTATCGATTAACTCAAATCGATCGTAAACCGCTAGTAAATCCACTCCTAATCGATTCACCTTCTGTTTGATTCGATATTGAATCGTGTCTCCTACTTGCAACATTTTATCGTTCACGTTATTTCCATTTTTATCAACCCCTGTTTTTTCAGGTTGATCAGGAACAACACTAAAGATTGTCGCAGAAGATAAAGTAAACCAGGTTTGAACATTAGAAGAACCAATCACAAACGTCGGATTTGCTTCAGATATTTTAAAGGACACAGTACCTTGACCAAACTTCGGATCTCCTAATTTATCATGCAAATTATTGAAATCATTATCCGCTTGTGTCAGCTTAGAGCTTCCTCCTGGGTGGCCACCTACCACGTTCAGATTGTTGTAGAAAGATTTAAATTCTGAAAGAACCGTATCTTTTCTGACATACCAATCTGTCGTATTCATTTTGTCATAGTGGGCATATTCTCCTTTAAGATCCGTGCTTTTTCCTCCTGCAGGGTTCAAAGAGTTAAAACTGATAAATGTATCTCCTGAAAATTGAACGGGGCTACCGTCCTCATATGTGGCTACTAGCTGCACATTCATTTGTGTTGAATGGTAAACAATTCCTGAGAAAAGATTGTCTGAGATCCAAAGTACTGTTCTTTTTTTAGATTTACTCATTGCACCATTCGTATTTTTATAGCCATCGTCTCGAAAATGAGTTTTTGTATAGTTGTTATCTAGTAGATTCCACGGCAACGTATCCGAGTATAAGTGAATATTAGATAGAACTAGCTTGATATTGACTTTTTCCCCGTTATACGTACCGATTTTTCCATAGTCAATATTGACTTTGGTGTTGGTTGTTACGCCTTCTAAAACAAGGTTTGTTTCACCGTATTCCTTTTGGAAAGAAGGATAGCGTATATTTTTGTTTCCCTCCACTAATCCTACGTAGTCGTCTGTAAAACCACCTTTGTTGGCATCAACATGATATTTGTAAACTTTTGACGCTCCGTTTACAGTAATATTTGTTTTTGCATTAGGAACATCTTTTGGAATAATAAAATTATTCTTTACGTTCTGGATTGGATTTGACGGATCGACAATAACTTTTTCAGCAAAGACATTGGCTGTTTTTAACCCAAACAATGTACCTAACATCATCATTATGGGAAAAACATATTTTAACCGTCTTGTCCACGAGTGTTTAAAATTCATCCCTTCATCCCCTCTTTTTTATAAATGACTAGTGAAATTCCGACAATAACGATCAAATTGATCGTAGTAAATAATGGATTCCTAATGAGCTTTTCCATAATATCTAGCGGCATGGAAGCAGCTGGTATGTTTAAAATCCTCATTAGGTATAGTTGGTAGCTTGGCAAAATAGATAATTGAGAAAATAATAAACCGCAGTACAAAAAGACTGCGGTTAAACAAGAAAGATTGAATAATAATAATTTGATCAGTTTCATCTTATTTCTTCCTTAATCTCTAGAAAACAAGTGAGTAACAAAATCCCAACAATTCTCAAAGAAGTTTTTCTTTACACCAGTAGAAACGATTTTTTTTACTTCTTCTTTAGGTTGCGAAGCTTCTGATTTAGGATAAATCCACACATCCTTTAAGAATTCACCGTTTTTATCAGAAACAGGTGTTAATAGCAAAATATCCTCGCTATTAGAAATGTTTTCAGGACTTGATTCATTGACAATATAATAAGCTTGTTTCTGATTTGCCTGTACTTCTATCGAGAATTCAAAGACACCTGTTTGTTGATCAATTGTCTTTGTTTCTCCATTAGAAACTAGCTTCAATTGATCACTGAATAGTTTTTTCACTCGATCTTTTAATTGGGATTCAATTTGGTCAGTAGTGAGATCCTTAACATCCATCTTTTGTAAAATGTCCGATACATCATAAACAGAAAACTTCGCGCCATTTACTCCTTCTTGTTTTTCAAGTTTTTGCCCCTGGTTGTCTAATTGTTCGGAAGAAATAATTTTTTGAACGTGAATGGTCTGTTTGACTATTTGATCGTCTTCAGCAATTTTCGGTTCTTCTGAAGAATCAACTGTTGACGAATCGACGGTTTCATCGCTGCTTTGAATCGTGCTGCTATCTGACGTTTGGATTGTTTGTTCTGTGCTATCCGTGCTTTCTTGTCTGTCTGCAAACGTCAACTGTGTGTAGGCAGTGAAAGAAAAAAGAGCGGCTGCACAAACAAATAGCCATTTTCTATTTCTCATGTTGGTCACCCTCCTTTATTTTTTCTTTTTATAAACAAATAGCGAACCAATGATCATGACTGAAAGAAAAACAGTACTTCCTAAAAGCCATTTCCAAGATAATTTTTGTTTCTTATTTTCTTCATCTTTTAATTCTGATTTTGTAAAGGTTACTCGCTTCCCATACACTAGAAAACGGTGTGTGTTGATCCCCTTAGGCGTACATGTCATTAGCGTTACTCGATCTTCATTGGGATTTGGTTCTAAGTAAGTGACAAAGTTTCTTTGTAGTTCGTCTTTTTGCACTTCCTCAATCCGATCGATTTGATAAGCGTGCTGCTCACCATCAACTTTGATATAAAACTTTTCTCCCTTTTTTACTGAAGGTAAATCATCAAAAAGATTATCTTTATAAAGTCCACTATGACCTGCGATTAAAGGATTTTTACCGTTTCCTCCTGTAATATCACCAGTTCCTTCCGTAATACCTACACCATTTTCTAAAATTTTGTCGGACGTTCCGTCATAAATTGGTAGTTTTAAAGAAATACTTGGAATTGTAAGAATACCAACAGGATCGCCTAACTCAATCTTAGCAACATCCAAAGAAGAATCCGTTTCTGCTGCCGTTCCTGTTCGATCGATTGCGGCAATCTGCTGATTTTGTTGGTATTTCGCCACGCTCGCTTCAGCAGGCATCAAAAGTAAGACACCTACAGCTGAAAGTAACCAGAAAGCAATGATCCATTTACCCATGATTCGCTTTTTCTTAGGCTTCCTGATAATCATTGGTTTTGATCCTTCTAGGCTTTCTTCTTAAAGTAAACAACTGCAGAAAGTGCCCCTGCTCCTAGCAACAAGCAAGAGATTAATGCATACGTTTGAAAACCGTTGCTACCGGTCATTGGTACGGAAGCTTTTTGATTGTTTTTGATCGTGATTCGGTTTTCTTCTTTGTATGAATCTTTGTCTACTTTGAAAGAGATCTCTTTCGTTAATTTTTGATAGTTTTCAGGCGCTTTTGTTTCTTCCAGTGAATATTCACCTTCAGTTAAACCAGTGATTTCAAAGTGACCTTCTTTATCTGATTTTAGGATCGCTGCATTTGCTACATCGTCTACCCATACTGCTTCTTTGACACCGTCTTTATCCGTATCAACTAATCCACCATAATATTTTCCTTCTGCGTTTTTAGCAGCAAATTCTGCGCCTTCAAGCGGTGTTGCTTTGATTCCTGTTCCAAATAGTCCGCTATCGACTTTTAAGAATTTTGCACCATAAGTCACAACGTCAGCTTTCGTTTTTTCGTGGTGTTCTTCCTGATTAAATGGATTGTTGTTATAAACGAAATCCACGCTATTTGTTAATGGATTGGCAACAGCTGCGCTGTCATTTACATACATGTTATAAGTCATTTGAAGATCTTGTCCGTGTAAACTTGCTACAGTATCACTTACTTGGCCATTATTCACGATAAAATCGATCACAAAGCCATTTTCTGAATTTTGGATTTTATAATCTGTATTTTCTTTTAATACCACAGATCCATCTTTATTTGTTACTTTGATATTTGCTTTAGCAGCGACATAAGAAAGTCCTTGTCCTGCTGTATCCCCCCATTTAAATACACTGTAAGGAGAAGTTTCGCTTTTCACTCCGTTTACTGTGATACCGTCTGCTCCGCCTGCAATGTCTGTTGGGATATGAATCGTTCCTTGATAATTTACTGCGTCACCAATTTGGAAAGAATGTTCTTGTCCTGTTCCATTTGTTACTGTTTTATCGATCACTGGTGCTTTATAGTTTACGTATGAAGCTTTTAAGTCACTTGTCACGCCATCATTCGTAATTTTAAAGGTTAATTTATTGTGCGCATCGTTGCGAGCGTCTGCGCCTAATAAATATTGATCTGCTGTTGGTTCTTTATCTGATCCCACTACAACTTCTGAAGGAACTTCCACAAAATAGTATTTTCCTAACGTCAAATCAGTAGCAGTCAGCTTTCCTTGATCATCCGATACAAGATCTCCTAATTTTGTTCCTTTTCCAGGTTCGCCCTTGTATAACTCAAATTTTGCCCCTTTTAAAGGTGTTTGTTTGCTTTGAGCTGTGCCATCGTCACCAAATTTCGTTAATTCAAAACTCAACTTAGAAACAATATTTTTAGGATATAAGTGAATGTCTTTTAAAAAACCTGAACCTGTATTATCAGTCATTGGCGCAATCACAACCATTGGTTTTGCTTTTTGTGTGACTAATCCAGCAGCGGATTTACTTTCATAAACCACATATACATTCCCTTTGGAATTGACATAGGCTGGTTGATCAGCAAAAGTAATCTCACCATTTTCATCTACAGCTGAAGTAATTTTGTTTGTTGCATTCTTGACGTACTCACTGTTAGATCCCTTGTCTTCTACATCTTTAACGATTTCGTCCACTTTCGCGTTGGTTAGATCAGAATCTTCAGTCGGTAATACTTGATCCGTAATATTTCCTAACGTAAACTCAACATCACCATAATCTGCCTTGTTGTATTTCGTTACACCTGTAGGATATTGATCGTGCGTATAACCATCGTTTTTGATCCCGTCAATATCAACATTCAATTGCGTTCCTTGATCGTACATTAATTTATGAACCGTGATATTGACCTTCTCTGGTGGCGTTTTTTGCGTGATATCTTCTGCATATGCTCGATATCCCTGAAAGCAGCCTGCAATGATTCCTAACATTCCAATAAGCATTCCAGCTTTTTTTACATACCGATTTATTGCCATTTTTTACTCTCCTCATTTCATATTTCAACGACTCGCGTTGATTAAAACCTTGTTATTGTAGCTCTCCCTGTACCACGTATCTTTCTTTTCCTTGTGACGTATAGACACAAGTAAACAACGTTAATAAGGGTTTCTCTCCTTTCTTTGGCAAAGACAAGAAAGAGTTCTCTTCAGGAACGCCATCGATTAATTTAAAGTACTCAGGTACGATAAATTTACGCGTTACCTTGTAACGATAGACGCCATCGTTACTAACTAAGTCCATCACCTCCCCTAATGACAACTTCTGAATATCAGAAAATAAAACACCTGGCATTTCCATGTTATGACCTGCTAGGACATAGTTTCCTTTGCCCATTTCGGCATCTTCATAAAAATAAGTAGCCGCTCCAAGACTCAAAGTGTATTGATTTGCCCCTTTAAAAATTGGCAATGCTAAACCAAGTGCAGGAATCTGAATTTGTGCAAATACTTGTTTATTGACGCCCATTTCGATTGCTTCTTTTTGTATGGACAACATTTGCCCCAAAGACATATCATTATTGACGTTCGTTGCATCCTCCTTATAACTCTTTGCATGTGCATTGATTTGATCTACGGGCATCTTTTTTTCTATATTTTGCTTAAACACCTCTCCTTCATGTTTTTGGTAGCTAACATAGCCAAACACACTGCAAAAGACGATTAAAGTGACTCCTAAAAAAACAAATAACCATTTTTTCATCCATCTGCCTCCTTTCAGACAAAACAAAAAAACTTTTTCTCATTTCCATAGAAAAAGTTTTAAAAATGAATTCTATAAGTTCGTCTCAACTGTTCAAAGTTTTTCATTGAACCTAACAAACAAGCTTTCTCTTTTCCTGTTAACTGCATATCATTGATATATTGCGCGACAGATAATCTTTTAAGGTGTTTTTGCTTCATCGTTTTTAGTAACTTTTCTTCCATTTCTTTCGACACTTTTTTTCTGTTTTCGATTTCTTCATAATTCATGAGTTTTCCTACCTTCCTTGTTTTTTGCAAAAATAAAAAAGCCTATGATCACATACGCTCTACACTTCAGTCTTGGGTTATCTTTTTCTTTCGTTTAATTACTGGCCGTGCTGGTTTCAAATCCTTGATTCCATTATGGGTTCTCCAATAATCGAATTCTTTTCGCAATCTTTCTTTTTCCATATCTGTTCCTTTAGATAAGGCTTTGAATACTTCTTTAGGTGAATAACCACGAGCTAACAGCTGTACATACCTTCCTTTTGTCAAAGTATCCATATCCATCGCCTCTAAAACTGGTCGCGCCATCTACTATTCCTCCTAAATAAATTCCTTACTCAATGCCTAAGGTAATACTACCTTTTTATTAATCGTCGTGACTCCTTCTAAGCCTTTATCTGTAAAATTTATTCCTCCAGTTTTTATTCTTCTTTATCCGCTACAAATTCAATGATTTCAAAGCTGACAATATAATCACTCAAATATGACCAAGTATCTTCAACAGATAATTCGTCTCCATTATCATTCATAAGCGTCATTTTAAACCATTCATTACCTTCATCATCTTCAGGTAGCAAGCCGAATCCAATTGGATTATCAGTCAATGTTTGATCGTATAAATCATCCTCGTCTAATGCTAAAACATCTAATCCTTTACAATTTCCGCCCCTTCTAAACGTCACAAATCCTTTGTAATCCCAACGTTGGAAAGAAACCTTAATAGTATGTGTGCCCAATCGTATATTCGGATCATAATTTTTCATTTGTCATTCCTCCATTACGTAAATTTCATTTTCTCTATGTTTTATATCAATTTTTTCACTTTATTCAGGACTTGTTCATATTTTATCGTTTTTCGTTTACTTAAAAATACATAAAAAATTTCGACTCGTTTATGGCGTCCGAAACGAGAAACCCTAGTAGACAGCGGTAAATGCTCGATTGATCCAATAATCAACGTCCTCGCAAGTATCTACATGTACTGCAGCACACGACACAATTTCTTGTGCGTCCTCCCCATTACGAGAAGACCTACTCCTTATTCCATGAGTTTGCGTCAAAGTCTAGATCCCTTAGTAGCTGCTCATGATTAATCTAGACGCTATTCTAACTTGTCTAACTTCTAAATTCCCTCTTGTTTACTCTGCGCTTATTATTTACACAAATTCATTTCACCACTATCCAAACAAGCGCATTTACTCGATTGACCAATTTTTTACGTTACCAATCGTTAAAACCTACCCCGTCACTCCCCGAAGGGAATTGTTGATAGATCAAGTCTACTCCTTATTTTTCTAGTGACTCTAAGTTCCTTTAGAAGTCTCGACAATATTTTCAAGCAAGCGAAAAACGATAAAATACAAGTTATGAGAATGATCAATTCAGCCGATCAAACGCCCCATCCCTTTTGCGGTACAACGCAAGACTCCATTTTTTCTTCGACCAATCAGTACACCGTTTTGGTCATAAACATGTTTGATTGTTGGATATAGCTCTTTTAAGGGGATAGGATCTTTTAAAATTATTTGCTTTTGTTTCCCAATGTAATAAATCATTTCCTCTGAGACTTTGTCTTTCTGGATTATATATTTCTTACACTGCACAACGGTTTTACTTTGGCCAGTTGATAGTTTCTTCGTGATTTTCTCTGTAGCGGTACACCGTTTACCGTAGTGACAAATATCTTTGAGACTCAAAATTCCTGTATATGACATAAAATAAACCACCCAATTTCTTTAAATATTTTTAACAAGTTTTTCTTGTTATTTTTCAAAAATAGAGAATTGATTTTCGTTCATGACAAACAAAAAAGAGGGAACGCATCCAAACATGCGTTCCCTCTAATTTCAGCGTTCGTCATACGGCAAAGAGCCACACGGACATTTTTATAACATTATGCTTAGGCATAGATTCATCGTAATATCACGTATTTTTAACCTTAACACAGCCAAAAAAAGTGGTATCACTTTTGAATATCTGTTATACTAAATCCATTGCGGGTAATACCGTAACACTGAAAGGTTAACGCATTAAGGGCCAAATCTTAATGCCGTGTATGAACGCTGACGAAGGTTACCAGCCTTCCGAGTTCATACCGCCTTTCTTTTTTTTGTATTTTCAATTGTCCAAATTTATCATCCAAAAGTGCAGAACGAAAATCAATTCATCACAAGCATAGCAGACAATTAAATTTATACAAAAAATGTAAGCGAATAATATTCGTATTGCCTGAAAAGAAGTAATATCAAGATTTTTAGCTTGTTTAAATAATGAAATTATCTCTCTTCGCGTATTATTATAACTCAAAAAAAAGGAGTATGCAAACATACGTTCCCTTTTCTATATTTGAAATTAATTATTTCTTTTAACACTTATGACGTAAAAGGCTACGTTTGTGATTTTTATCATAATATTTTAACTTATAAATTCTATTAAAATAGCTATTATTTTGTAATATTCGTAATATAATTAGAATAATAAAAAATTTTTAATTTTAATGTTACTCCATGAAGCAACAATCACTTTGTCAGTAAAGTTTCACTCTAACCAGTCTTTCGTAATAGTGCTTGGGGAGCTTTCATAATTCAAACGTTTTTCACTTGATACTTTAGCAGCTATTGGTTTTTCGATAAACCAATTTTTTACATAGACAAAAATCAGGTTCTGGATATTTTCGACTTTTTCGGTTTTTAATTTTTGATAGGCTTTTAACAGTGTCGTGTATAATTCTTGTTCTGCATTGACATAATAACTATCGAGTTCTTCAAAAACTATCGAAATACCACTTTCTATTTCAGCTTTTTTCTTTGCATTATGAATAGTCTGGACGGTTTTTTGAGCTTCACTGTAACTTGAAGAAAATGTTTTTATCAAATTTAATACTCGTTCAGGGACAAACGTAGCAATGCTGTCGTTTGTCATAATTGTCTCAAAATTGTCTAACAACAATTGATCTTGTAGGCGGTCTTTTTCAGTGTCTATATTGTGTCTATTAGTGTCTAATATATTATTATTAAGTTCTGGTATGATTTTCATACCCTCTGATTTATCAACGTTTTGGCACGGTATGATTTTCATACCCTCTTGAGCCCCAAGGGATTCAGCGTCTGATTTTTCGTCGAGGGTGGGTATGATTTTCATACCCTCTGATTTATCAACGTTTTCCCTATTCTCTCTATCAAATTTTTCGAGTAAGTAGATATCATTTTCTGAGACTTTTAATTCTGCTAGATATAGTCTATTAGGATTATTTTTCCCTAACTGTTTGTTAAATCCCATCTGCTTTTGTAATAATAAACCAAAGGATTCCAACTCTTTTTTGATTGCTATCGCTTTTTGTTTTTGGCAGTTTAATACTCTACATAGTTCATTTGTCGTATAAGTAAAATAAACATTACCTTCTTCATCGATTTGCCGTTTGCTGATTGCGATCTCTAATCTTGCTTTTAAAAGCATATAGGCAATCTTAGTTGAATCTTTCATTTTTTTGTATTCGTCAGAAACAATAAAGACTTTTGGAAATTGATAAAATAATTCGTTGTAAACTCTATCAGCCTTAAAAAATTTAAAATCAGTCATTGTAGATCCTCTACTTTCACGTTGTTTTATTTATGTAAAATTACCTACTCTTTTCGAAAATAGCAAAGATAAATAAAAAATGCAAACGCATTAAAACTGTTTTTTAATTAAATACTACCTAAAATCAGAAATAAAATGAATTATGTACTACCTTTAAAGTCATTAAGAACTACTTTAAATAAATATTATTTATAATTAAATACTACCAGAAAAACGTATGAATAAAATTTAGTTTTAAAATTAAAGATAATTAAGTACTACCAGTGTCAAAACAAAAAATAAATTAAGAACTACCTTATGCATATAAAACATACTACCATTACTAGTAATATATACTACCTTATTTCAGTAGTATATATTATATTATTCTTATAAGACAAGGCTTTAGGCTAGAAAACAATAGATTATATACTACTAAAAAATACAATAAGTACTACCAATGTCAGATATATATAACAATTATGTACTACCATTAAAATTAACTTATTTAATAAGATACTACTGTGTTAATCTGAAAAAAATTACTTTAAAGTAGTTACATACTACCTGTTAATTTAGATACTACCATTAATACTTAAATTAGATACTACCTATATTTATATTAAGTACTACCGTTCTAAGAATAAGATAATAAAAAAATACTACCAAATTGCAATTAAATACTACTTAAAATGTAAAAAATAAGAACTACCCAAATTAGGTAGTTCTTAATAAGAGAATATCAGATAAATTTGTACAAGTCATAAAAAAATTAATCTTAAATTTTTAAATATATATACTTGCTAATTATAAACTACTTTATTTAGGTAGTACATAATTAACAGATAAAACTACATGCTTGTAGTTTGTCTAGCTAATGAGTTGCATATGATTTATATAAAGGTGTGCAGCATAACTTAGTTGAAGTTAAGAGAATAGAATAAATATTTTTTGTTTTGCTAATAATTAAACACTACCTAAATATGGTAGTGTTTAATTATATAATATTCATTTTGTTACAAATAATCGTATTATAAAAGCATAACAATTGGGATAACTATTTTTTAGATTGTTTAAGTACTACTTAAATTAGGTAGTACTTAAATTTTGGTTTAAGGTAGTAGGTAATTAAGAAATGATATATATCTTCTTTTATAATAGAAGGGGAGAGGCCTAGTTAAAAGCAGCGACAATTAATAACAATGTATTTAATGCTTCACAAAATCCATTTGGTGGACAATGCATTGTTATTAGCGATGATCTACCGTTCTAAGTAGTTTTTTCTATTGGTTGCATTCGTGACTAATTATGGTATAATTATGAGTAACAAAGAGGTATTTCATTATATCACCAAACCCCATCAGCGTGCAGGCTGATGGGGTTTTTTTTACGTTTCTATATTATAGAATTAACGGGTAGGCTTACTGTCTTTTTTGGCAATTTTGCAATCAAGCCATTTGCAGAGGTAACTGCACACTACATCTGCAAGTGGCTTGATTGCAAAAACAAAATCAAAAAGGTATTTCATTATATCTCCTCCTCCCCTTGCCAGATTAGGCCGGGGTAGCAGACAGCAAAACTATTATAACATAACTGAAATACCTAAATGACATATACAGATATGATAATTTATGTATTGATTTTTCTAACAAAAGCACATATTTTAATATATACTACCTATTTTAGGTAGTATATATTTTTAGATACAATATCGATCAGTTTTGAGGAAATGAAATTCTAGATATTTTTTGCTACATAGAGTTACTTTCAATATTTTTTAACGTAATTAGGCAGAAGTCACTCATCCTCTATAGGTTTGTGATGAAATTGCCATTGATCCATTTAAGTAAGAGCAAAAAACTGGAGGTTTATCAGGTAATTGGTCTAATGGATTTAAGTATGCGGTCACCGTGTATAGAGTTGCTTATGAGATTCAAGAAAATAAAGTTATTCCAGTATTGCTATATGGAACACATAACAATTTTTATGAATTAGCCGAGAACACTCGCAACTTTATTCGTGTAGATGAATCGGCTTCGGTTGAGTTATAACTTTAGCTATATCAATCAACCGACCGACATATGTTAAATCTATATATAATAAAAATACCTACTTAAATGGATGTTAACGGAAGTGTATGGTGAGTAGTTCACTCGTATTTTGATATCGTTTGTATATGTTTTCAGCGTTCTAAGTGGCTTATTTTGTCCAATAATAATATGGAGTGGAATCCCTTAAGAAACACCGTTGGCAATTGTTGTTATAACATGTTATAATTTATTCATCAAAAACTAAAAGGAGTGTGATAACATGGGAAAAGAACTAAAGGTTAGAAAGATCGGCAATAGCGTGGGAGTGATCCTTCCAAGCTCTCTTGGATTAAAAAGCGGAGACACTATCCAAGCCAAACAAGAAGGCAACTTATTCATATTAGATACTACTCAAATAGCAAAAGAACACGATCGCAAATTGATTGAAGAAAGTTTCCAAGACTTTGAGAAAGGTTTAACAGTTTCAGAAATTGAAATGGTAAAAGCTTTCGGAAAATACGGCTGGAGTGAATAGATGAAAGAGTACACGCTAGTTTATTCTAAAAGTTTTCAGACCAGCCTTGAAACGATAATAGAAGAATGGGAAAATGAGCTTGCTCTTTCTCCAGCCAGCATAAAAAGATTTGTAGGTGCGATCCAGAAGGCTTTAGAACTAACCAAAAATTTTCCAACTATGCATGAGGAAGTTTCCGAAATCTATGGAATGGATATCCCAACATATCGGATCGTGATCGGCAAAAGCTATGCCTTATTTTATCGGATCGACCATGAAAAAAAAGAGATACTTGTAGGACGTATTTTCCAATCTAAACAAATGAAACTAGGCTTTTAACAATAATTAGGAAAAAGTCGCTCATCCTCTACAGGTGGGTGATTAATGCCGCTCGATATGGTTGTTAACCGTCGGTTACTCGAAGATTGATATATAAGACTTAGTACCTTTTTATTTTGCTCCATGTTATGGCCGAAGGTCTAAAGATACAATCATTAGTCTAGAGAAAAATTAAGAACCGTAGGAACTACGGGGATCGCTTGGTGAATAAGAGACACTGCTATTAGTGAAAAAATAAGATATCAAGTACGCTCTATTCCCAAAAATTTCGTGACTTTACTCATGAGAGGTTCAAGTAGTATATTTTTAATCAAAATTGACGTAACTTTTAATAAATACTACCTAAATAAGGTAGTATTTATTTTTGTGTTTTAAAAGAGGAAGTCCAATATATCTATGGGAAACTTCTTAAATATTATGTTGGTACATGAAAATATACTTCCCTGCTAGACTATTTACAACATTTTACTTTGTACGTATTCTTGTTTTAAAAGGAATGGGATAAAATATAGGTACAATAACTATTTGATGCTAAATATAATTAATGGAGGAGAGATAGTGAACATACTTAATGAAAAAAGATATGTATGGTTTGCTGGTAAAAAATATATTAACCCGTGGTGCTAGTTAATTTTAATATCTAAAGAATATCTCAAAGTTCCTTCAAAACGTCGTTGTGCTCGACTTAATAGAACACTGTAAGCCAGTAATATGCTTTCAAATCTACTCTCTAGCCCTTTAACAGAACGTGAGTTGAAATTTTGACAACCTAATTTTTCTAAGGAAGAAAAAACAGTCTCAACTGTTTTTCTTTGTTTTCCAAGTAAGCTGTGGTCTAGTTTTTCTGATTTATCCATGTTTTTACGTGGCGGAACGGATATAGTAATGCCCTTAAGGGCAAGCTTTTCATGGATTTTATGGCTAATATATCCTTTGTCCCCTAGGATATTGGGAAGATTCGCTTCTTCCGATAAAGTCTCTAACACTTTCACGTCATGGACACCTGGATTCGTGATTGAGTAAGTAATCGGAAAGCCAGTCTTAGTAACGATCATATGAATTTTAAGACCATAAAAATAAGATTTTTTTGTTGAGTTATAGCCAACTTTGGCTATTTGATTCAATAGTTTTGCTTGTCTATTTCTAACTGGTTTACATAATGGACTAGGAAAACTATCTATAATTCCGACTAGTTCACCTTTGGTGAGCTTCTTGATGAAAAAGTATCGAATAATCTTGATAGTGTAAGCTAAGTTTGAACTTAAGCGAGTGAATCGACTCCTACTAGGAAAGTCACCATTAAGAAATAAGACGGAACAAACCGCTCTATACGTGGCTCTTTGGCTAGTATAGCCATTAATTATGCCCCATATAACACAAGCAATAATCACTGTATCGCGTTGCTTCAGTTGATCAGTATTTCTTCGGTTTTTAATCTTATCTGGTACACAATTGTGGTATATGTTAGAAACAGTTCTCATAATTTCCTTGAATGTTATAAAAGTATCTGTATAATGTTCAGTATATTTTGATGAACGCATATGTAGTCCTCATTTCTTGGGAGTTTTGAGACTACTATATGCGTTTTTTGTTGATTTACCAACATGTTTAGACATTTTCCTCTAGGAAAAAATTAACTAGCACCACGCGTATTGTTTATATTAAATTAGATGACCGTGATAATGCACAGCAAATTTTTGAAAGTATCAATTCTACCGGTGAAAGATTGACTGCCTCGGATTTGATTCGAAACTTCATCATGATGGATAAATCTAATGAAGAGCAGACTACGCTTTATACTAAATATTGGCGTAGGTTGGAAGAAGTCTTTGATAATTCTAAAGGAATGGAAGACTTTTTCAGATACTACCTTGCTGCAATAACTGGGGAGTATTCAGCAAAGCATATTCTTTATCAAGCATTCAAAGACTATTGGCATAAAGAGCGCGATGTATCAAGTGATGCCGAATTGCTCCAAAAATTAGTGCGATATGCTGGTTATTTTGCGAGACTTTACTATAACAAACCTGAAGGAAAATACTCAGAAGTATTGAGCGATTTCCAAAGTATGGAAAGTATGATGCCTGCACCTTTTGTTTTGTGATTATCTGAATGGTACTATCATGACCAATTTATCACTGAAGACCAATATATTGATGCGATTAAGGTAGTGAATGATTATCAGCTTAGGAGATATTTTAATGGGGATGATACAAGCAGAGTGTCAAAAGCATTTCCTTCATATTTGAAAAGTGTTAGGAAGTACGCTAAAGCTAATGGATATGAAAATATCGTTGATATTGTAATTTATGTTCTTGTTACTAGAAATCAATCAAATAATATGGCACTTCCATCTGACAGGGCATTGAAATCTAATCTATTGAATGCCAATGCTTATGCGATGAGATTGGCCCGTTGGTTACTTGAAAAAATAGAGAATCGAGAAAATTCAGCAACACTTGATATGAGTAACTTGTCCATTGAACACATCATGCCACAGACTAGTACTTCATATTGGGAAGAGAAGGCTGGTACATCGGGGGAAGAATACACAGGATTAGTAAATACCATTGGTAATTTAACACTCGTTACAAATCCTGATAATTCGGCCGCGGGAAATAAAGACTTTGAGACCAAAAAGAAAATCTTTGAAGATACCCTTCATATTCGTATGAATAAAGATTTGTACGAATTGACTGAGTGGACATCATCGGATATTTCTGCCAGAAGTGAAGCTCTAATCAATGAACTGATTACTATGTATCCCTATTTGAGATCGTCGGGCGACTATGAACACGATGGGAATAGGGAAATTTTCTTAGAGGCGCAAGGAATAAAAGCAACTGGGTATTTGAACGAAGACGAGACCGTGATTATACATTCAGGTTCAGAAATTTATTCTAAGATTAAAGATATTGCATCTGATTCGCTAGATGAAACTCGCCAAGAGCTGTTGGATAATGGAATCATTGAAGAAACAATTGGGGGACTACAATTTGTTCAAGATTACACTGCCTCATCTGTTTCGAATGCAGCAGCTCTGCTATTAGGGGGTAGCCGGAATGGTTGGGACTACTGGAAAGATGATAACGGAATAAGTATTAATGATTCGCTAAGAAATAAGAAATAGAGCATAGAGGTGGTGTTAGGTTGGATAAGAACAAACTAAGATATGCAATTCTTAAATTGCGTGATGAAAAAAAGAATCCTTTTATTGAGCTTAAAGGGCAAGTTCCAGAAGAAGATATTTTAGAACAAACTAAATTTCTTTCGCGCAATGGCTTACTAGAATCCATGGTTTGGGCGGATAACACTGTTCATATCTGGGGGAGTGTTTCTCTGGAAGGGGAAAAATATTTAGTTGAAAACTCAGGTCTTGCTAAGGCGTATGCATTGGCAAAAGAAGTTAAAAATTGGATTCCATTTTGGGGCTAAGATAAGTTTTTAAACGGAGAAGGTAGCAAATCATAATTGGTTTGTTGCCTTTTTTGATTGCCCAAAAAGAAAAATGACAAAGTATAGAGATAAATGACATAGTACACGGGAAAAATGACATTGTATCACCGACAACGTCTAAATAGATATTTGCACCACCAGATTGATACATTGAAACTATGGGTGTAAAGCCTGATATAACGGCATTTGTGGGACTAGCGATGGCTGGGCTTTTTTGTTTTGTGGAGGATTTTGTTCGGAATTTAGAAAAATCGGTTTTGAAAAATTACCCCCGGGGTAGAAAATTTTACCCCCTCCTCTGAGATTTTACCCCCCTATGCAATACATAGAGGGGGAGTGGAGTAAACGATAATTTAGCGGCTTAACTATTTACTGAGACTTGGCCGTTCATCAACATAGGTAATAACCAGTCTCTTAAATTTGTAAGCTCCTTGCTCTCAATGATGTTATTACTAATCTGAGAAAACAACTTTTCAGCGACCACATGATATTTTTCAAGTGTCGTGTTGTCTGGAATCACAAAAAATATATTAGCCAAATCATCATTATTTACAGCTTCTTGGGTTGCTCCGTGTGCCAATGTATCCTTGATTGTTTCAAAGTATTCAGATGAAATTACTGACGAGATATATTCAAAGGATTTCTCATCGCATTGGAGTCCAGAAAATCCTGTTGAGAGTATTGATGAATCAATAATTGGCTTTAGCTCGGGATTCAAGAACAGATGTTTAACACTGTTTTTCATCTTTGCAAACCATACTGAATACTCAGTTGGTTGCATGTTGGCACGACTTTCTCGAGTTTCAAAATCAATCATTGCACCATTACCAATAGTTGTCCCATTTACTTCTGAGGTTGGGTAATAGGTCTTTGAAGTAAAGTGTTCAACGCCTGGTTTAATGATTGATGATAAATCGTTCTTTGCGATGGACTGAACCTTCCATCTAATGGGGATATTCTTTTTCAAACGTGAATTGTATTGCATTTCACCTTGATTTGACAAGTAGGGTTTCCCGTCCTTATCAGGGAATTGAAATTGCATGAACCAGTATTGATATAGCACGTTGAGTTGCTTTGCTAAATTATCGTTTATTTGCATATTATTTTCAATTTTTTTATCTAATAGTTCAAGGATATGAACTATTTCTTTTTGACATGACACCGATGGAATAAATGGAACTTTTAATTGATGAAGTACATTTCGATCAACACCGGGCACCGTACTTTTATCTTTCCCATCAATTTTAAGCATCTTCAAGGCATGTTTTAGAAGATAATATGAATACCTTGTATTATTTCCATGAAAATCTTTTACAAAGAGTGAGGTATTCAGTGGCCAGCATTTTCCCGAGTAATAGTAGACTTCTCCGATGGTTCCATATCGACCTGTTATCACATTCTCGCCCGATACTTTATATTCGTTGTGAGTACCCGAGATTCCAGAAGAGCTAATTATTGGATAAGGTCCACTGATACGGTCTCTATTGGGCAAGTCATACCCTCTTTGTAGAGTAATAATGTTTCCAAGTTCTGTTGAACTATTCATTCGATCACATCCTTATCCTATATATTTTCTGTGCGCAATTTTCACATTGCTCTGTTTAACCATTGCATATTGCAAGGTAGTATCTATTCTTTGATGGCCAAGTAAGTTTTGTAATTGCTCAATTGGCATTCCTTTATCGATGGCCATTGTTGCAAGAGTTCGCCTAAATTTGTGTGGGTGGACTTTTGAAATACCCAACTGCTCGCCTAGCTTTCGAAGCCGTATCTCTATACCATTGATGCTCAATCGGCTGTGAGGATTCCGTAAAGAGACAAATAGAGCGCTGTTATCATCATCTCGGCTATCAAGGTAGTTTTGCAGATGAATTTTGGTTCTAGCATCGAAGTAAACGATACGCTCTTTGTTTCCTTTCCCAAGGACGACACATTCCCGCTCGGAGAAATTGATGTCGGAGATATTGAGAAGTACAAGTTCACCTACACGCATACCAGTTGAGGCTAAGATATCAATCAAAGCTAGATCACGTGGATTATCAACGCTGTCACGCATTATTTCTAAAGACTCATCGGTATAGGTTTCTTTAATTGTTGAGCTAGACTTAATTTTGTGAATCCGTCTTACAGGGCTTTTTAAGATATAATCTTCATCTTCCAACCAGGAGAAGAAGCTAGATAATATTCTCCTGATGTTATCAATGGTGACTTGGCTTGAACCATGAGTAGTTTGATAGCTAGTCAGGTAGTAACGTAAATCATCAGTAGTGATATCCGCTTCAGATTTTGAGAAAGAGGTCCTCATGGCTTCAATTGTGGAACGGTAGTATTTTAGTGATTTGTCAGAACAACCTTCAATTTTCTTTGCCGACAGGAAGAGTTCCAGGAAATCCTTGTTGGAAACTGGTTGTTCTTGATGTTGCCCATATTCAATAACGTCTAGAGAGGCCAATGCTTGCTTCAATACGTTTTCTAACTTGTTAAGTTGAGAAGAAGTTAGGCTATCTGTCATCATTTTCAAGACTTCATTGATTAGTTTATTTTTCATTGTCGTATCTCCTTTTCGATTAGAGAACGACTTTCAACGGCAGTCCTTATAGTAATAATTCCCGCCGTTGATGAGAATGAGGTATAAACGATAATTTATTTGCCATGTCTAGGGCAATTTATTTACATTCCTTCTTCGGAAAGAAAGAGAATACCAAAATCTCTGATGTTCTTCTAGAGAACAAGAAATCTAGTATACAGGTTGGCGAAGCAAAAGATTCTCAAGGTAATTATCCATTTTTTACAAGTGGAGCAGCAATCTATGAATGGCCTGAATATCTAGTTGAAGGGAAGAATATTTATTTAAATACTGGTGGGAACGCTGACGTTAAGTACTACGTTGGCAAAGCAGCATACTCAACAGATACGTGGTGCATTTCCGCAAAGAATGATCTTACCGATTATTTATACTTGCTACTTGATTCTATAAAACCAGAACTGGATCAAAAATTCTTCCAAGGCACTGGGTTAAAGCATCTACAGAAACCACTTATCAAAGATAGGAAAATCTACATGCCATCAACCGATGAGCTCGCAACTTTCAATTCTCAGGTATCCCAAATGCTAGTGAAAATTTCCATGAACACGAGAGAAAATCAAAATCTAGCAGATTTAAGAGACTGGCTTCTTCCTATGCTAATGAATGGTCAAGCAATCATTTCAATCTAAGCCGCTAAATTATCGTTTATTGCATTATTATTTTTTATCTTTTGGTCAAGTTTATCAAGAATACTTGTGATTTTTTTGATGTTGCCCTCATCAGGTAGCACAATAGTGATATCTTTTAGCAAATCGGAGCTGATGTAAGCTTGAACAGAGCCACCAGTGTTGTTTTCGATTGAGGCTTTAACATTTTTTAACCATAGATAATATGAAACATATTTAGCGATAGTTCTGTCATGGCAACGAATTCTAATGCAGTTTGTACCTTGAAAAGTACCATCGAATTCTTTTTCTACATAGGTGTGACGCTCAATAGATCCAGCTCGTCCGAAAAGGATATCGCCCTCTTTAATTAGATATCTTGGAAGCCTATCAACTACCGAATCAGGAACGTAATCAGCAGCTTCTTCAATGATGATGCCATTCCCGATATTTTTTGCGTTAATCATGAAAATGCCACTCTCAACATACTCTGATTTGTGAAGTTGTGTTCCAAAGGGACCTGCTTGTATATCTGCAATATCTTTTAATTTCACTTTATTCATACTTCACCTTTGCCAATTGCTCAATTATGTCAGTTTGCAATTGATTCCCTTCTGCAAAAAGCGATTTCAGGTTTTCAGTGTACTCATTCATCTGGGCGTTAAACTCATCTTGAGTGAGTTCGACATATTCAATTTTCACATCAAAGTATTGTCCGGCTGAAAGAGAATATTTCTTTTCTTTGATTTCATCGTAAGTTACTGCTACAGAGAAGTCATCAATCTCTTCCTCATCTCTGAAGGCAGTCACGATTTGGTCAATTTCTTCATCACGTAGGCGGCGCTTTTTGAGGTTGCCTTCCTGATATTCCTCCCCAAGTTTTGAGGCATCAATCAAAATTACCTTATCACTAGTGTGTGACTTGTCGAAGAAGAGGACGGACACATTTGTACCCGTATTAGCAAATACATTTGAAGGCATGCTAATGACACCATGGATTATTTTCTCATCAACGATATGCTTAAGAATCTTTCCTTCAACGCTGCTTTTTGCAGTGATGAATCCTGTTGGAACTACGATAGCACCCTTACCAGATGATTTTAGTGAGTTAATTACGTGTTGGATGAACAACGTGTAAATTGCCATACTGTTTTTTTTCTTTGCGGGCACTTTTGGTACACCAGCCCAGAAACGAGCAGGCATGGCTGCCAACTTTTCTCGTGTATCAGAAAAGTCCATCTTGAATGGAGGATTTGAAACAACGAAATCAAACTGGCGTAATTCTTTACCGTCATCCGATTTATGATATGGTGCAACGAGGGTGTCGCCTTGAATGGCGTGATCAAGTGAGGCGACTAAACCATTTAAGATAAGGTTTAATTTCAGCATCTTGTTTGATCGTTGTGAGATATCTTGTGCAAAAATTGTGGACTTGTGCTCCCCTATTTGGTGGCTAAGAGCCATTAAGAGTGTTCCCGTTCCTGCAGAAGGGTCATAACACTCAATGTTGTGCAAATCTGGATTGTCGCCTACAAGTAGACGAGCCATGATAGTTGCAATGGTATGTGGAGTGTAGTACTCGGCATACTTACCACCACCAGCCGTGTTGTAATCCTTAATCAGGTATTCAAAAATTGCTGCGAAGAAGTCATAGTTTTGTGAAAAAACTCCCTCAAAAGAAAAATTGACGAGTTTATCAACTAAGGCACGCGCAAATGGCGCACGTTCAGCTGTATCCGTTACATAAACAGTTAGATTCTCAAACAATGGGATCTTAGTGTTTTGAGTAGTCTGAGTGGAGAAGATGTCGATATTCTTTTCTGCGATATCAATCATTGTCGCATCAAAGATTAGGTCAAAATCTCCTTTTTGTTGTTGATTCCACAAATTCGACACAAGGTGTTGTGGTTCTAAGCGTGGAATATCAGGAGATAGCTCGTCAAAGAGATCCAAGCGGTCATCTTCTGACATCTCGCCATAAGTTACTTCCCATTTTTCAGCTTCTGCAAGTGCAGGGCTGATTTTTTTGATTTCGTACCCAAATTTATCATTAAGGTATTTGTATAGGAAAACTTGGGTGATGATTTTGTATTCATTCCCATCGTTTCCCATACCATAGGTTTGGCATGTCGCCTTCAGCTCATCAATAAGCTGAGTTGTGTGTTCTTTGATATTCATGTGACCCTCCGAAGAATCTAATAAGCAGGGTAGGTTTCCCTGTACTGATTCATGTATTGTTTGGTTAACCGCATTTGGATAAACAGGCGGTCATCTCGATTATTTTCGAGATTTTGTGCATCTAGTCCCTTTTTGATTTCAGTCATCACTGTGCGTTCAAAGTAGGCATCTTTTTTCAAAATATCGTTTCTGTCATAGACTTGTTGGTCGATGTCTTTCTTGATGAAAAGAAGCGTTGTCATGATTGACTCATCATAGTTGGAGACGATTGGTTTCTTTCGAGCAATTTTACGTTGCTCGTTTTCTTCACGGATACGTTTATGAACCCTAGCGAATTTGGCATCACCGTTGTATTTTTTCAAAAGAACAGTGTTTTTCTTCTGAAGCTCTTGTAGTTTTGTCAAAATTCCATCCAGCGCTTTTGACTGCTCGTCAAATTGAGCAAGGCTATCAATCACAAAGCCGTGTTCCTTGAATCTTAACATGAATGCCTCACGAAGTGTAATGTATTCGGGGTCTTCGGGATCCACATTCTCCGTGAAGGCACTGATGACTCGACTCCATTTATCTTGCAAGTCTTGACCTCCAGAGATAATTTTCATTTCTTCAGTATCAACCACGTGGAAGTCAAACTGAATATCTTTCATCGCATCATTGATCATCATCTTTGTTGAGTCACCTTGGTCAAAGGCTTCCTTTTGATTAATCAAGTTAATGTGATGTTGAACTTCAGAAAGCATGGCTGGCAGTTCTTCAATGTGAAGATGAGAGAACGTTTCTTTTAAATCATCATCACCAAAAGTCCTTACAATATTGAAGCAATCCCTTGCAGATTCAAGAACTTTTTTCAATTCGAGCAACTCTTTTTTATCATCAATGGTAGAAATTTCAGAACTAAACTCTTCAGGATTATCAGTTGTGTAGTTGAAGAGAACTTGCCGTACTTCACGCATCTGGTTGATAAGAGCTTCTTGATCCTCGATAACCTGACTAAAAGTATCTGGAATATTATCGATACCAGTTTCATCAGGATCATTAAATCGATTCAATTCCTGCAAGTACGCCTCGTTGGTCTCTGCAAAGTTTTTCTTGATATCCGCAAAGTCAATCACATAACCATATCGGTTGTCTTTATAAGGACGGTTCACGCGCGTGATAGCTTGCAAGAGGTTATGATCTCGTAATTTACGACCAAAGTACAGGCGTTTCAAGCGTGGAGCATCGAACCCGGTTAATAGCATATTAAACACAATCAGAATATCTACCGTCATATTCTTCTTGAAGTTTTTGACGATTTCTTTCCGTGTTTCTTTATCCTCGCTGTCATGAAGAATCAAGCCATATTTCAATTTGCTCTGAGTAGAAGAAGTAGTGTTAATTTCAACCTGTACCTCATCAAAACAAGCAGCAATTTGTCGAGCTTGTTCACTGGTTTCACAAATGACCATACCACCAAGTGTTGGGTCTCCATGAAGGATTCTGAATTTATTTAAGTCGCTGATGACATAGCGTGTTAATTCTTTTACATAGCTAGGATGCTCGATGATATCACTTTTCTTGATATGCTTCTTTTCCACCAGTGAGTCTAGTTTGTCATAGATATCTGAGAGCTTCTCTTTGTATGAAGTTTCAATATCTTCCCGCATGATTTTGAGAGTGTATCCGTCTTGAATTGATTTGTCGTAATAGTAAGTATGGATATACTCACCAAATACTTTCCAAGAAGCACGCTCTTTCTTCAGCAATGGTGTCCCAGTAAGGGCAATTTTTATTGAGTTTTTATCTGCATCAAACAAATTTGCTAAGAAACTACCTTTTGGATTATAGCCACGGTGAGCTTCATCGACAATAAATACCCGTTGCAGGTTTGTTGCATAGCGCGGAATATCAATTCGCTCTTTATCCTCGGCAAATCGTTGAATATTTACAACTGTGATTTCTGGCTTGCCGCTACTGCCTTCAAGTGCTTGATTCGTCCTAAACTGCTCCATCAGTTCAGCACGAGAAGAGGCAGTTTTGACTTGTAGGCCACGTGCTTCAAATTCTTGAGATGCCTGTTCTAGCAGATCTAGACGGTCAACAATAAAGTAGAATTTTGCTACCTTATTTTGTCTTGCAAAGTAATTCGACAGTACTTTGTTTAGGTAAAACGAAAGTGCTGTTTTGCCACTACCTTGTGTGTGCCAGATGACTCCTGACTTAATGTCGTCATCAAGCTTGTCGCAAACAGCCATAGAAGCAAACATTTGCTGATAACGCATAATGTGCTTTTGGTCAGTTATTTCAATCGTTCCATCAACTTCACGCTCCATCTTAACGTAGGCAATGCCGTATTTGATGATGTAGAGCAAACGTTCTGGACTACACATGGATGTCAGAATACGGTTTGTTGGTGAGTTGAAATCAAGGTTCTTTTGGTATTCCGGCTTTGTATGAATAACTTGAACATTGAAATCACTAAGAATTTTCTTTTCAACAACTGTGTCAATAGGGCGATACGGGAACTCTTGATTATAAGGTGCGATATCCTTATTCGTTGGGTTTTCTTCTCTAAAACAGTTAAATGGAGCCTTTGTTTTTGAGGCAGTACAATAGAAAGCTCCTTGAACTGGAACAACTCCGTTAAGGGTGTCGTACTCCATATTGTTTGAGAAGAGCATTAGTTGAGTGATATTGATGAAGCGACGGAATTTCCTGTTAGGGAAACGTTGCTTATTAATCCGTTCACTCTCAGCAACCATACCACCACGATTATTTGGTTTTTTAACCTCGACAAAGGTTAATGGTAGCCCATTCACAAATAGGGTGATATCTGGTCGGAATTCATCTTGGTCTCTTTTGCAAGTAAATTCAGCTGTGAAGTGGAACTCGTTCTTAGCTGGATCGTCAAAGTCAATTAGTTTAGTTGGCGAAACACGAGTTAATCGTTCGTAAAAGCTCCGACCCAAGTCATCATTATCTAACTCAAGACGAATATCACGAAGAACTTGCTCATATTCTCCTCCAAGTTCTGGATTAAGTTTTTCGAACTGTTTTTGAAATACATCCAGCAGAATGTTTGTATCTGGGTCGTAAACGATTCCTGCGGTTTCTTCAGAGATTTTACCGAAGTATTTATATCCAAGCCTTGTTAAGTGCACCATTGCAGGCATTTGGACCCGCGTTGCTTCGTTAAAGGTATTTCTTTCCCCCATGGAAAGACCTCCTTTTCTTTTCTAGTAGTTATTTTTCAACTAATTCCATTATGTCAGTGATATCACATTTCAATGCCTCGCAGATTCGAAGCAAAATGCCAGTAGTGATGTTTTCGCCTTTATTTAACTTGGCGATAGAAGCAGAACTGATTCCTGTCATATCTCGTAGTTCTGACTTTTTTATTCCTCGATCAATTAATAGCTTCCAAAGTGGATTATAGCTAAATTTCATGATGCGTTACCTCCTGTAATTTAACTCTCATAGACTCCATGCAAGAAGCCATAACGGCTTTCAGAGAAGCGACTTTGGTATTTATCGTGTGTAAACTCGACCACTTTAGCTCCACGTTCCTTGGAATGGCAACAGTTTTTTTGACAAATTTTATAAGGTGCAGAACTTCTTTCCGTATGCTATTCCGATTGTCCTTGACAATGAGCCTCCTCGGATGTGACGATCTTCGGCAGGAGCTAACAGTTAAA
>NZ_JAPMLG010000012.1:0-87893 GCF_035726925.1 Enterococcus sp. E5-37 | reverse complement strand
CTAGCATATTGCTTGCTTGTTAAAAATGTTTGTTGTCTTGAATTGAATCAAGACGCCCTACACATTTGGTTTGTCTTACTTTGTTCAGTTTTCAAAGGTCTACTTCATCGAGAGTGTTTCCCGATTCGTTTTTTGGCTGCCGTAGCAACTTTTATATCATATCAAAGAGACAAGCGATTGTCAACTCTTTTTTAAAAGTTTTTTCGATTTCGTTTTTCGAAATCTTTCAGCAACTCATTTATCATAACTTATCGTTTGTTATTTGTCAAGAACTTTTTTGAAGTTTTTTTCGATAGAATCAAGCTTCGCAAGTGGTTCTTTTTAACGACTTAGTTATCTTATCACGTCTAAAAACATGTGTCAACTCTTTTTTGGAATTTTCATAAAATGTTTCAATGAAGCGCGACAACGTTGTTTAATATATCATTAAAAAAAATAAAGGTCAAGCTAAAATATTATTTAAGCTTGACCTTATTGTAATTTCAACGATTGTCAAAAGTATTGTTTGCAGCTGTATTGCCAGTTTCTATAGATAAATCACAGCTTTTGAAACATAAGTTTTGTACTGCTTCGATTCGCCCGAATTCTTTTGCAGTTATTTGGCAATGAGAAAAGCAGACATCTTCTATAGGCTTTTCAGGAAATGCTACTAAATCAAAAGCTCGGGAAGGAAGTGAGTAACCTGGAGAAAGGCATGCCTGTACGTTTTTGATGTGTATGTCTTTGACTTTCGTCATTTGCTTTGATTCAGGTATTTCTTCAGCCACTGCTTGCCAACTTTCTGGCATTTGAGCAAGGTCATTGCTATTTTTTCTATTGTATTCATTATGCCAGTCCATTATCCAAGAAAAAGGAAATTGTACATCAATCATATTCAGATTTTCTACCCTGATATTTTCGATCACTCCCCCTCTTTCTTTTGAAGATTTCATTCGAATACCACAGTCTGACTGAAAAAAATCGATATCGTGAATATATACGTCACTAACTCCAGCACTAACTTCGCTACCAATAGTTACACCGTATCCTGAACGGATTTTACATCTAGCAACCTCGATTCTTGATGATTTTCGATTGACTCTTGCACCATTGCCATCTCTGCCAGACTTAATAGCAATACAATCATCACCACAGGCCAAATCACATTCATAGATACGCACATTTGTTGAAGAATCAATATCAATCCCATCTGTACTTGGTCCATCATTGTTGCGGATGATTACTTTTTCTACTAATACATCGTTAGAATAAGTGATTTGCAAGTTCCAAAAACCTGATTTCTGAAAAATCAAATCACGAACAACAACATGTTCTGCATGATACAGTAAACAAGCGCGTGGACGTTTAATAGCATAATCCGCAATCCAACGAAGTCCCTTTTGATCGTATTCAGCTCTTGTCCCGCTTTTTTGATCTTTTCCCCAATACAGCTCCCACCAATGGTCTCCTTGACCGTCGATTATTCCTTTTCCTTCTATAAGAATATCTTTCGCCGAGAGAACATTCAAAATCGCTGCTAGCCATTTCATTTCTACGCCGGCTACTCGTGTATCGATTTCTGGAAATGCTTCGATATCTGTTCTCCCCTTGAGGACTGCACCTTCTTCAAAGATAAGATGACTCTTATCTTTTAAAAAAAGGGCTCCGACTAAATAAATGCCTTTTGGAATAAATACAGGTAAGTGTTCTTTCGCACCTTGATCGATTGCTTTTTGCAGTATTATTGTATCATCTTGTTGAGTGTCGTTTGTTTTAAAGTTCAAAGCATTGATAATCCCTTTTTTTGTCCGCAATACGTTTCTCCCTATCTTTCATTGATTTTTTTCAATTCTTCACCAATAAATACAGTTTTTGAACGATTCAGTGGGTAACCTACTAGCAAAATGATTGCGGATACAAATAAGCAGAATGCTGGTAACAAGTTTGCCATCGTATAAATCCTTTCTTGTACTAAAACTGATTGGATGGCTCCACCTGTTGTAGACGATTGGTAACCAATGAGTGCCAGCATAAATCCGCCTACCGCTCCTGCACATGCTTGTCCTACTTTTCTCGCAAAAGAATTTACTCCATATACTGTTCCATCTTCTCTTAAGCCTGTCTTATATTGATGATAATCAATCACGTCAGTAATGAATGCCCAGACCATCAAATTGAATAAACCAGATCCTAAAGTAGCGATAAATAAAAGAATCAGATATACCCATGCATTTGTTATATGAAGGAAATACATCAGCAAGTACATACATGAAGAAGTAAGTAACGCAAATACGCTTGCTTCCTTTTTACCAAATAATTTTGTCAGCTTTGTAGCAAATGGTGCTAAAACTACTACTGTTCCGTAAGTAAATAAAAGAGCAACAGACATTGCTTGTTTATTATGGAAGTAATCATTGAATAAATAAGTCATATTCGTCCCAGCTAAAATCTGATTGATCACAATGAAAATGTCAACAATGACTAAAATAATCAGTGCTCGATTAGCTAACAAACCTTTTACCAACTGAGAAGCAGATACTTTTTCGTTTTTGACAACTCTTACTCTTTCAGTAGTCAATTTACAAGTTAACATATATGCGACAAATGCAATTGCAGCACATCCGATTGAAATCCAAAAGAAATGATTCCCTGAAACGACTTGTTGTCCACTCTTGTTATGGGTATACATTAAAATCGGAATGAAGAATCCTGTAGTTGATCCGCCAATCGCAGAACCAATGCTTCGGAAAGTGGACAACGAGGTGCGGTCATTAGGATTTGAGCTAATTGCTGCTGCCATTGCTCCATACGGGATATTGATTGTTGAGAGAAAAATCCCATAAACAATGTATGAAACAAAAATATAAGCAATCTTCGCCGTCATTGGAAGATGTTGGACGAATGGCAAAAACAAAATGACAGTCACTAAGCAAAATGGATACTTCATTTTTCTGATCCAAGGAATAAATCGGCCAGCTTCTGTTAACTCTGAGACATCACATAATCTTCCAACCATCACATCAGCAAACGCATCCAAAATTCTCGAAATCAAGAATAACGTACCTACGATTGCCCCTGAAACGCCAAGAACATTCGTATAATAAATCATCAAGAAACTATTGACTAAACCTAAAATAAAACAGTTACCTAGATCACCGAACATGTAGCCTATCTTATCGGAAATCCCAAATTCCTTTTTTTCTTTTTTTACTGTATTTGCTGTAACAGCATTTTGTGAAAGCATTTGAATTCCTCCTACCTCTTCTAGTAAACGTTTTCAAAATTATAACTCTTTTTTTCTTGTTTTTATATTCACAATGTTGGCTTTTTATTGCATTATCTTGACAGATAAAAAACAAAAAATAATCTAAAAACATTGATACATAAGATTGATAACTTTTTTTACATAACAATATATACAAACAAAAAAATTCACTAACTAGTGAAAATAAGTTAGTGAACCTCATTTATTAAAGAATTAAATTACAGATGATCTTTTCCATCATACTTGAAAAACTCAAAATCAGCATAACTTCCTCTTTTTTTATTTAGATCATGCACTGCTATCCCGATAAAATTTCCAGTAAACCCTCCTGAGAGTATACACATGTTTTTTTGCGGACCTACTTTCTTCCATTCTTCAGTTGATACGTCTTTCAAACGAAACTGTGCTGTCTCTTTCTTTACAGTGACTTTCAAAAAAGTCTTCTTTTCTGTGAGTGGAATCGTCCAATCTTCTATTTGTGCTACTCCGTTTTCTGATTCTATCATACGTAGGCATTTTCCCTTGTCCTCATTCCAAGTAACATAACAATAAATATAATTGGATTCATTTAAGTACAGTACCAGTCCAGCCATCTGATTAAAATTATTAGGCATGTATTCAAATGCTGTCTCCGCATCAAAAGTAAAATCCGTTTGCCGAATAGCTAACAAATGATGTTCGAAGGTAGATTGAAGAGATTCACCGGAAATCAGACGTAAAAAACCTGGTCTACATTTTGTATCACACCAATCAGCATTTGGCAAAATGCGTCTGGCATTCCAGTTCTTCTTTAGCTCTCCTTCAAATGTATCCATAAACTGATGATCTTTTTCTTGTTGTACCTCTTCATTTGTCTCAATCATTATTTCTTCCATCGGAGTTGTCTGGCTATCTTTAAGTCTTAACCAATCGTCGGACGTCCAATACACTTCTTGAATAGCGGTTTCTCTTCCCAAAATAGCCGCACCGTTTAATGGTCTGGTACAAAGATATGTCATGTACCATCTTCCTGACGGGGTTTGTACTAAGCTCCCATGTCCTGTACATTGCAATGTAGAAGCAGGTTTGTCACTAGCTGTCAGCATAGGAAAACCAGGATCAAGCTCGTAAGGACCAGTAATATTCTTTGCTCGGCAAACTGTAACTGAATGTCCTCTTCCTGTACCGCCTTCTGCCGTCATCAAATAATAATACCCGTTACGAAAATACAAATGTGGTGCCTCCGTTTTCGCTAATTCTGTACCTGCAAATATTTTATAGATGGGACCATCAAGCTTCTTCTCTGCATCATATTCTTGTAATACGATACCGCTGGATTTATTCGGTGTGTCCAGACGATAATCCCATAGTTCATTGACAAGCCATTTTTTTCCCGTTTCAAGATCATGGAACAAAGAAGGATCAAAGCCGTTACTATTTAAATAAATTGGTTCGGACCAAGGACCTGTGATCTCAGATGCAGTGATCAAATAATTGTGGACATCTTTATACGGACGGCCTGCACTTTTGACATCTGTGTAAACAAGATAAAACAATCCATCAGCATAACTGATCTGTGGTGCCCATATACTTCCATTTGTAGGATTTCCTTGCAAAGATACTTGAGTGGTCAAAATATCCGTTGTATGTGACCAGTTGACTAAATTTTTCGACTCATATACTCGGATTCCTGGAAGCCATTCAAAAGAGGAGACAATAATGTAATACCGCTCTTTCACTCTTAATATATTAGGATCTGGATTGAATCCTCTTAAAATAGGATTTTTCACTTTGATAGTCTGCATGATTCAGGCTCCTTTTCTCATTCTTACTCGATATAAACTGAATGCCCCAGCTGCGAAATAAAAAAATGCAAAAGGAAACGCAATAAACTGAGTGCCAATCAACAATATGAATCCTGTTATAAAATACAAACCAGTGGCAGTTGTTAAGTATTTTCCTTTAGCAGTCAAAAACAATGCTACTGCTAAAAAAGCAAGTGAAATAAACAACACAACGGCAAACAGACCAGTCATGTCCTGTAATAATCCAAATGTATTTTCTAAAGACAAAGTTGGATGATCTACAGCAAGCGACTGATAACTTTTTTTAAACTCTGACGCAGACATATTACTTAAAGTAACTGCTAACCCGCCAAAGAAAATCAAAGATAGACTGCCACCGACCATTCCTAGCAATAGTTCCCATTTTCTTTTCATTTCTGAACCCCCTGCTTTTCTAAATGTATCCATTCAGGTCTTTTGATCGATGTTTCATAATTGTTATTACGTTCAGAGAATTTGACAGTCTGTTCATTTTTCTTGTCATCCCAATTATCCCAACCAGTTGGGTGAACATGCCCACCTATCTTACACGCTTCAAATAAGACATTTGCATACGGACGCCACGGTCTTCCTAAATAGACGTTTCTAGTATCAGGTTCTGCAGTCAAGGTACAGCTTTCAAAACGATACCCTGTTTTTTGATTTTTCGGCGTAGATGCTGCTGTGATGTATCCAGGATTTTTACTGGCTAAGCTATGGATATGACACTGATGAAAAACGGCATCTCCCCCACCAAATATGAAATCCACCGTTCCTTCAATCCAGCAATATTCATAGGTCTGACGACAATACTCAGGATTGGCAGAAGCCGGTGTACAAAAAGGAGTACCATCTTTTTGCAAATCAGGCAACGGACCCGTGCATAAGGTATCCTGATAACCAGATAGTCGACAGTTTTTTAAAGATACGCGATCTCCTGAATTGAATAAAGCAACAGCCTGTCCTACCTTTTCTCCTGGACCTGCTGTATTTTCGATGTGAAGATTTTCTAATACGACATTCGATCCTTCTAAGAAAAAAGTAGCACTTCGGAAAGTCCCTAACTGGCTACCGTCAAGATACTCCTGTTTTGCAAAACGATTACCGGAGATCACTACTGTTCCTGCTCCCACAAGTTTAAAATTGGATAATCTGCTTTCTATATATTCATCATATCTTCCTTCTTTTACTATCAAGACCTTTGGATGGCTATCCGGCAGGCCTGCCAAATAATCGATTCCTTCTTGGATAGTTTCAAAATCCGTCGGGGTATCTATAGCATTCTTTCCAATTATCAGTTTGTCTTTCATCCTCATAAATGCTCCCTTATGAATTGTTTCCAAATGTTTCTCATTTCTTGTGTTTCCATATGACCGCCTGTTAAAGAAAAAGAAGAAAAGTTTTCTGGACTACCCATTGATTGATACTTTTTGTCCAACCCTTTTCTCAGCTTCAGTACACCTTCATCCAAGCACATCGTATCGTTTTTTCCAACTAAGCTAAGACGAGGGCGCGGAGCGATTTTTTCTTGGATTGCTAACGTTGTATAAGCTGTCAGTAGGTTGGGCACATAGTAATAAAACCCATGATGATCTAGGCGGCGATGTAGCAAAAGTGTTTCGATGTCCACCTGTGCCGCTAGATCAATACAAACTTTGACACGAGAATCCAATGCCGCCACCCACCAGCTTAATAAGCCTCCCATAGAAAGACCAATCGTTGCGAGCCGTTGAGTATCTGTGTCTTCCCTTGTCTCCAAATAATCGATCAAGCTGATCACATCATAAATACGCATTCCCCATAACGTTTTTCCTGTTAATAAAAATTGTTTGAACAACTCGCTTTCGGAAATACCTCCGCGTTCTTCAAATCCCCAAGCATCAATCGACCAAACAGCATATCCCATTCCTGTCAGTACTTCTGCAAAAGATGGAGAAGCTAAGTAGGGAGCACCATGGATCAATTCACTTTTCCCGACCGAAAAATCTCCGCCGTGAGAATGCAGGTAAAGGACCGTCGGAAACGGTCCTTCTTTTTCTGGATAAGCATAGAGGGCTGGTACTGTTTCCAATTCATTTAAGTACAATTGATAGTATTCAAGCATAAAACTGTTTTGTTTTTCTCGGTATAATCGTTTTCCACTAGGGGTACGTCTGCTAGATGGAGCACCTAAAAAATCATTCAACTGCATAAGCAAAGTTTTTACGAACAACCAGTTCATCCATATTTTCTGATTGATTTGATTGGAATTTCTCAATACTGATTTCTTTCGTATTTTCTAATAGAAATGCTGGTCCTTCATGATTCTCAATCGTCATTTGATTAAAGGTAACCTTATCCGCAAAACCAATGTAAAATCCTTGCTTGCTCATTTCCTCTATTCCTGTCATCATAGCAGGAACACCGGGAACTGCATCTTGGGCCATCGAGACATCGATATTGTCAAATGTGATTTCTTGTATGAATTGTTCCGCTAATCCATAAATAAAACCTGCAGAAGCATGGACATTCCTTACCGTGATATTCGAAAAATGGATCCTTCTGAATGCTGGTGTCCGTTCATCTATCGGATAAGCCGTTTTTTCCCATACATATGGTTCTTTTCCTCGCGGACCGCAGAAATAATAAAGATTCAGTATAAATGGACACATCACATTATCCATGACTATATTGGATACTCGAATATCTTCAACGATCCCGCCTCGACCTCGTCTAGATTTCAATCGTATTCCTCGATCAGTTTCTTGGAAGATACAATTTGAAATGGTAATATTACGAATACTACCACTCATTTCACTTCCTAATACGACACCGCCATGTCCATGGACCATCGTGCAATTTGTGATCGTGATATTTTCGCAAGCGATCCTTTCGTACGTATCTTCAGTCCCTGCCTTGATTGCAATACAGTCATCTCCCACGTCAATATGGCAATTACTAATACGCACATTTTTGCATGATTCTGGATCAATTCCGTCTGTATTTGGTGAATCCGCTGGGTTCAAGATCGTCAAGTTATCAAACGTTGCATTACTGCAAAGAATCGGGTTGATCGTCCAACTTGGTGACTGGATCAATTTAATATCTTTCACAGTAATTCGATGACAGTTATGGAAACTCATCAATTTAGGACGAGGATAAGCGAGATTATCTGGTTCATTTCTAAAAGTATGCCACCATTTTTTTCCATTTCCATCTAATGTACCGAAACCAGTGACAGAGATGTTCTCTACATTTTGAGCATAGATACAGGAAGCATAAACTTTTCGATGGACTCCTTCCCAACGTGAATGAACAACAGGATAATCTTTTGGATCGTCAGAGAATTTCAGAACCGCTCCTGCGCTTAAATGAAGTTCGACATTGCTTTTTAAAAATAAAGCTCCTGTTAGAAATTCACCTGCTGGAACAACTACGGTCCCGCCTCCGTCACTTGCTGCAGCATCAATGGCTTGTTGTATTGCTTCAGTATTCAATTCATCAATTGATGCGCCAAATGTCAAAATATCATACATATTTATAATGCCTCCGCTTCAATCAATGCTTGCAAGAATGCACCAACGCCTTTTTGATCATTACAAATAATTGGTTCACTGATGTAGTAAGCATATGAACCATCTCGCTGATCTGCTCCGCCTAACCCTGCTACTTGACAGTTTTTATTCAAATTCAGCCAGCCTTCTTTTGTTTCCAGAACAAATTCATCAAGTAATCCTTGATGTGATTTCTTCACTTGTGGAAGCCATTCTTCTTTGTTCAGCAGGCCCAAACGTATTCCTTTAGCCATTGCGTAAACAAACATACTACTGCCGGAAGCTTCCAGATAATTTCCTTTCCGTTTTGTTTCTGTTGTTACTTGATACCATGTCCCGCTGTTTTCTTCTTGATATGGAAGTAATGCAGCCAGTGTCTTTTCTAGAATTTCTTTCAGCAAAGAACAATCTGTTTCTTCATGAAGTAATTCATAGGTATCTGCTGCAGCCATCAAATACCAGCCAATCGATCGGCTCCAAAAATGATGGGATAGACCTGTTTTTGGATCAGCCCATGGTTGGACCTTCTTTTCATCCCATGCATGAATCAGCAAATTTGTTTTTGGATCGAATAGATGTTTATAACTGATTTCAAACTGTCTCAAAACATCTTGGTAATCTTTTTCTTCACTAAAATTCTGGATAAATTCAGCATAAAAAGGAGAACCCATATATAAGCCATCCAACCAAATTTGATAAGGATAAATTTCTTTATGCCAAAAAGCTCCTTCGGATGTGCGTGGATGGTTTGCCAACTGCTGGGAAAGGAGTTCTGCTGCTTTTTTATATTTTTCTTCGCCTGTTTCTTTGTACAATAAAAAGAAAAGCTTTCCTGTATTTACATGGTCGATATTGTATTCTTCAACGCTGTAGCCACGGATCGTTCCATCTTCTTGCACGAAATAGTCGATATTGTCTTTTATGAAATCAAAATAAATTTTTTCTTGGGTTCGTTCCCAAAGTAATTGGAACCCTTTAAGTACGACGCCATAGTCATAAGACCATTTTCCTTTATACCACTTTTCTTCATATAAGCGAGGTGTTCTTTCCATGATACTTTTTGCTAATTTCTTTGACCAGTTTTCCATTATTTGCTCTCCTTTAAAAATTAAAATAGGATTTGGGACAAATACCAAGAAGTATTTGTCCCAATCGTCTATATTACTGTGCCGCTGCTTTGTATGCTTCCTCGTACTCTTGTGTGATTCGATCGCCTCCTTGTGCTTTCCAGTCTTCTACAGCTTTTTTGAATCCATCTTCGTCAAGCTGTCCCATGATGTATTGCACCGTAGCATCAATAATGATTTTTTCGATTTCTGATCCTACTTCATTGTTCGTCGGTGAATCCAATGGCACAGAAGGATCCATTACAGCGAATTCTTCGTTTTCTTTGATCAATTGATTAGAGAATTCTTTTTCAGGGTCTGTATCTTTGAAAGAGAACGTCACTTCACTAGGACGAGAGCTTGATAACGGTTGCACCTCTTGCTGCCAAAGATCCATATCGATAAATTCGATAGAACCATCATCATTCAATTCATAATGCGTCCCTTCGATACCGCCAGTCATCAATTTATACACATCTTCTTCTAAAAGATCATCAACAAATTGAAGTAATTTCTTCAATTGTGCTTCGTCTTTTACTTGAGATTTGGGAAATGCTAGCAAGCCGCCAATACCATTTCCTTCTGACCAAACATGATAACCGCCGCCTTCACCATCTGAGATCTTGTTTACAGGCACTAATTCCATATCATCTTGAATACCTTGACCCATCGTCTTCAGATTCTTGATATCCACCATTCCAGTGTAGATTCCAGTTCTTCCTTGTGCAAATTGTTCTTGCTGATCAGTCTTTTGGGTAACTGCAAAGTCTTGTGCCAAATAGCCATTCTCAAATAGATCTCTTGAAAAATTCAAAGCTTTCATATACTCTTCTGTATCAAATTCTGGAGTGAATTTGCCATTATCGTCTACAGCCCAGCCATTTGGTGCTCCAAAATAAGAAGTGAAAAGTTTAAAGCTGGTATAACGAATATCACTAGGCGCACGATCGCCAAAACCAACTGTGTCGTCCACACCATTTCCATCAGGATCGTTTTCTGTAAATTGTTTAGCTACTTCATAAAGCTCATCCATGGTAGTTGGAACATCTAGTCCTAGATTATCCAACCAGTCTTTTCGAATGACTAAGCCAGCACGAGCGTAGTCTTTTTGTATCGGTACGCCGTACAAGGCACCGTCGATACTCGCAGCTTCGATTCTATCTTCAGAAATTTGACTTAAATTTTTATAGTCTTTTAAATATTCTGATACATCCCAGAATACGCCTGATTTTAACGCATTGCGGACAGAAGAGTTTTTCAACATCGCAATTTGAAGTGTAACGATATCTCCTAGTTCATCAGAAGCCAATGCAGTTGTTAATCTTTCTTCTTTTGAAGCATCAGGAATCCAGTTGAATGTCAGTTCCGTATCGGTTTTTTCTTCGATCAAGTTCACAATCGTGTCTGTAGGCGGTGAAGCATGATGCAAAATATTTAACCAAGTGATTTTAGCTTTTCCATCTTCTGTCTCTGAAGAACTGTTACTTGAACTGCTGCCGCATGCGGCAAGTGCTAGAATTCCTGCAAAACTAAGACCTAATTTTACGAGCGTTGCTTTTTTCATAAATTTTCTCCTTCACTGTTTTAATAATATTTTTGTTTTCTTCTGTTTTTTCTGTATATGAGTTCTTCCATTCCAAATGGCAAAATATAGAATTTGCTGTCCACGTGACTGCGGAAAAGAAGAGACTACCACCGATAAAGGTTAAAACACCTGGCATTGTTTGGATGATCATCAGATAAATCCCTACCATACTTAATATCAACACTAATGAGTAATGAAGATGTGAGAATCCGAATAAAAATGCCATTTTCATTTTGAAAAAATATCCTTTCCAATCATAATGAGCCATGATTGGGAAAATATAGAGTGCTGAGAGCACATATATGAACGCAGCAATATACAAAGCGATCCTAAGATACCAATTGTGTATGAAAGAAAGATCCACAAGTAAAACAATCCCGATGGCACCATATATCCAGCTCATCAGCAAGGTTTCACGATAGTTTTCTTTAAAATATGTGAAGTACGTTTTCGTCAAAGGAAACGTTTCTTTTGAGCGCAGCCATTTTCTAATCACTGCAACCATCGCATACGATGCAGGACCGAAAGTAAAAACTCCCAAACCTGCGATGACTAAACCGCCCCACAGAAAATTCAAATAAACCAACTGTAAAATACGATTTAGCCTTCCGTTTATTTTATCTAATGACTGCAGCATATCTTTCCCTCTCTTTCTATCTTAGTAAACGCCGTCTTCTCCTAGCTTTTTGGCAATCTTATTAGCTAAAATTACCATAAACAATCCTACGACCCCTTTAAACAATCCCATTGCTGTACTGAAACTTAACTGCCCATTCTTCAATCCAGCTGTATAAATATAGGTGTCGAAAATTTCTGCAACACTTCGATTCAATGAATTCAATAACAAGTACATATGCTCGAACCCTAAGTCTAATGTCTGACCGATTTTTAGAATCAGCAAGGTAATGATTACTGGACGAATTGCCGGCAATGTAACATGCCATGTTTTGCGTAAGCGTCCTGCTCCATCCATTTCTGCAGCTTCATACAACTGTGTATCGACTGCAGTTATCGCTGAAAGATAGATGATCGTAGACCAGCCCAACTCTTTCCAGATCACTTGTCCGATATATACTGTGCGTGTCCATTCAGGGGATGTTAGAAAACTGATTTTTTCAAATCCCATTGTTGCAAGGAATTCATTCAATACCCCTCCGTCAACATTCAAAAATACATAAGTAATCGAAACAATGATTACCCAAGACATGAAGTGAGGGATGTAAATGATCGTTTGAATCCCGTTTTTCAATCGTTTGTTCGTTACTTCATTTAATAGTAAAGACAAGATGATTGGCATCGGAAAAAACACGAAGATATTTAATCCGAACAAGATCAACGTATTTCTTAATAATGTAAAGAATGTCGGTTCTGTAAACAAACGAATGAAATGTTTGAAACCGACCCAAGGACTTCCCATTATTCCTAAAAATGGTTGATAATCTTGAAAAGCAATAACGAGCCCCCCCATAGGAAGATACCTAAAAATCAAGAAATAAAGGACTCCCGGCAGAATCATCACATATAAAAATTTATTCGTTTTGATTCCTGCAATTATTTTTTTTCGTCTTCTGAGCTTTTCTTCTTTTTTCGATAGCGTCAGTTGAAATGGTTCTTGTTTCTTTACACTTTCCATAAGCCCCTCCTTAGTTTTGTGAATGTTTGCTGCTTATGACTTCATGATAGATAACTATCTGAATTACGTATATAATCATTTTTATCGTATGTAAAAACGCTTACATAACAATGATTTTTGCGCTATGCAAAACGATAAAGTGTATTTTTTCACAAATAAACTACGCATAGCAAACCTTCTATTTTTTTCTATCTGACACTTAGCATAGGAAATGATTATATACGTAATCTTTCACCGATGATAAATTGAACATATAGAAACAGAAACATTTAATTTATTTTGAGGAGGAGCCTATCTATATGAAAAAGAAAGTCTCTATAGGAGAAAGAAGTTTTACACTTTTCAACAATACGTTTCTAATTTTGCTAGCTTTGATCTGTATCGTTCCTTTTTTAAATATCATCGCTACATCTTTTGCTTCTACACAAGAAGTCGTCGCGAAAAAGTTTATCCTTTTTCCTACTACCTTTTCTTTAGACGCGTATCGCTACATTCTTTCTACGCCGACCATTTTTAGAGCACTTGCTGTTTCGATTGGTGTTACAGGTGTCGGAACGATCGTCAGTATGTGTGCAACTTCACTGATGGCCTACGGTCTTTCCAGAAAGTATTTGTTTGGTCGAGGTTTCGTCAACTTTCTTGTTGTATTTTCTATGTTGTTCAGCGGGGGGATGATTCCAACGTTCTTAGTTGTTCGTTCTCTAGGGCTGGTCAATTCTTACTGGGCCATGATCCTGCCTGTGGCTGTTAATGCAATGAATATGATCATTATGAGAAACTTTTTCCAAGCCTTGCCGGATAGTTTGGAAGAATCAGCAAAAATGGATGGTTGCACAGATTTTGGTGTATTTTTCAAAATTATGCTGCCATTAGCGTTACCGTCTATTGCTACTATCTCGCTTTTTTATGCTGTTACTTACTGGAACACTTATATGACTGCTATTTTGTATATCAACGATTCATCTAAATGGCCGATACAGATTCTTTTACGCCAAATCGTCATTGTATCAAGTGGGATGCAAGCAGAAAGTAGTGCCGTTGATGTGATTCCACCAGCACAAACAGTTAAAATGGCTGTTATCGTTATTGCAACAGTGCCTATGCTGATTGCTTATCCTTTTGTTCAGAAATATTTTGTCAAAGGAGCACTCGTAGGTTCTGTCAAAGGGTGATTATGTACTGAACGCAAAATGGTAGTTGTGTCAGAAGTGGTCAGCTTCAAGAAATAAGAAGGCATTTACGAAAATTGCTTCTTAAATTTTTGTGAAATTTCGGCTTATTTTTCGAAGAATCTACTCCTGGAACACCGTGTATCAGAGGTTGTGAAAGAGACGTTCAGCCTTGAGCGATGATAAAAACTCTCACAAACATTGCGACGAGTAACCCACAGGAGCAATAAGAAGCGATTTTGAAAAATAGCTTCCCATATTTCACAAAATTATGCCTTATAGTCGATAGGCTGTCTCTTGAACGCCATTTATTCGTAAAAAGAACTGTGACAAGACTTTTGTCACAGTTCTTTTTGCGTGCTTAGCCTTGAAATTTAACTATCCATAAATACAAATACTAGGGTTATTCTAACTTCTTTTATTGCTTGAATCAGTCCACAAGAAAAACAGCCTCTTGATTAAACGGCGTTTATCTTGTTGATTCTGCGGCAATAAAATCAGCCAGCAGCAAAACATGAAGTGCTGTTTTTTGCTGTCCTCTTTTATTGCTTGAATCAGATCACAAGAAAAACAGCCTCTTGATTCACAAATATTTTTTTCGATATTCTCCCGGCGTAATCGATTCCTTCTTTTTAAAGAAACGAATAAAATTTTGCGGATTTCGATATTGCAATCTTTCTGCAATCTCTTTTACGGAGAGATTAGTCTCTTTCAACCATTTTTTTGCTACCTCTAAACGATGATTTTGAACAAAATCACCAAATTTTTCGCCTGTTTCCTTTTTAAATACATTACTTAAATAGTTAGGGTTATAATGCAACCTATCAGCGATCACATCTAAAGACAGATCACGATCATATTCTGTGTAGACGATATGCATAATATTCTCCGACAAATTTTTAAATTCATGATCAGTAATTGCTTGAGAGCATTCTGTGATTGGCAAGACTAATTGTTCTAAAACAAGTTTTTCTAGCTCTTTGGGATGATAATTGTTCAGTGCTTTTACATAAATTTGTTTCATGTTATCAAAGTTTTTTGAATCTACTCCCAGTAACTGTCCTAATTGAACGAGTTCATTGATCAAGCGGACCGAAACTACTTCCCGACTCAAAGGATTTTTATTTTGTGCAAACAATGCATCAATCAATTCATGTACTAAATTCTTCACTTCCTGATTTCCAGAACGAATGGCTTCAAACAATCGATTTTGTTCTTCTATCGGATATCTAATAAGTGTCTTTTCATGAGCAGCAGGAACGATTTCCTGATAAAAAATAATTGAACTTGGACCAGTATTTACACGATAATACAGGGCTTCTTTTGCCCGATCAACCGATTGCTTGCTTTCATTCAGCGTTTCGAACCGGTTACTGATGCCTATACTGATAGTTAAATCCAAGTATTCTTTTACACGTTTTTGAATGAGACGGCAATACTCCATGACTTTTTTGCTTGCTTCTGTGTCATTTTTATTCATACGATAAATAGTGGCTTGCATTTCTTCATTCAAAACGATCGGCAGCATTCGTTTTTCTTTTGGCACAATTTCCGTGATCATGTTGTTGATTGCTAAAAGTAGTAAATCACGCTCCCCGCCATGACTATCTTCTAACAGATCGATTTGTACCAAAGCTGTGTAATAACAGTCATTTTGAGAACTATATCCAAATTGCTGTAATCGCTGATCTAGTTCTCGCCTTTCTACTCGATTTCTAAATAAACTAAGTACAAATAGCGTTTCCAGCTGTGGCTTTTGGGTAACTAAGTGTGCACTTAACGCTTCTTTTTCTCCTATGATCCGACTGACTGATTGAGCGACCAAATCCAGTTCTTTCCCACTGAATCCTTTTGATTTAAGATTCAGACGTTCCTGTATTTGAGAAATCGGACGGGCAAATCTGTCCGAAAATAAGTAGGAAAGAAGACCAATGAGTCCTACCAGTGTTAAAGACACTGCAACTAGCCCGATTCTCAGATTGCGAATCATTGCGCCAATTGCACTAGAGTCAACTTCTAATCTGTAAATCCAATTATTATAATCTGATTTCAGTACTATATACGTTTTATCTTTTTCTCTTATCACTTTCAGCTGATTGTAATCTAGATCCACGTCCGTTAATACAGTTGGTTGCTCTTTATTTTTTACTGTCTGAGTAGTAAAAAGGTTGCCAACTTCGTTTTCAATAGAAAGTATGTCTTCTCCACTTTCACCAACAACTTGTTCTATTGTATGTTTCTCTATCGTAGCAATTCCCAATGCATATTTTTCTTTTTCAAACATTGGCAAAGTAATCACCATTTCGATTCCTTTGTTTTTCTTTTGCCAAAATAAATTATCTTTGTTATTTATGTACTTCTGTTGATACCCTTCAATTTCCTCTTCGGTCAGTTGACTCAACGATCCATTGATTACTCCCCATTTACCAGCCAAACTGACTAAATCATAATTATTATCATCTATAACAATCGTTTCTATAAAATTTAGTTCTTTCCTGATTTCAGAATAAGTGGAGTAATCTGTATATGTCAGCGGATGCTTGAATATGTCCGAGAAATTTTTGGTCGAACCATACGTAGAAAACGAATATTCGATCGTTCTGATTTTCCATTCAACGTTAGTTTTAACTTGCCTGAGCAAATTCTTTTTGTCTGTTAAATAACTCGATTCGATCGATTCATAGGTATTCTGGTAAATGAATAAACTAAATCCTATGACAAGTACGGCTCCTAATAAAAACATCGGTAAAAATATTTTATAAAATACTGTACTTTTCTTCATTTTCTTCCTCTCCTCCTTTTAAAATAAAAGGCTTTCATTTTTCTGTAAAATTGATACTCATCTAATTAAATGAGCATTCCCCGCTTTCAAGAATAGCATAATTAAAAATAAAAATCCAAGTAATTTTTAACGTGTGCAATCTTTTCATATCAAAGATCTATTGACTTATCGTAGTTATCGTAATATGATGAATGCGTTAACAAAAAGTGAAAAAGTAAGGAAAATGATGGAATGGTAACGATCAAAGATATCGCTAAAGCAGCTGGTGTTTCTCATACGACAGTTTCTCGTGCTTTGAATAACAGCAGTTTAATCAAAAATGAAACAAAACAAAAAATACGGCAACTAGCTAAGGAAATGAATTATTCGCCAAACTATAGTGCAAAAGGTTTAGTGAATCAAAAAAAATATTTGATCGGACTATTTTTCTCAAGTTTGCATAAAGGAACTTCATCAAATTTCCTAGCAGATTCCATTGCAGGCATCCATTCAGTATTAGACACAAATTACAGTTTATCTGTTGAAAGTATCGATGTTGTCGATTTAACAGAAATCAACCTGCAACGCTACGATGGACTGATCGTTATGAGTCAAAGTGATGATGATCAGCCTTTCATCGACTATCTCAAAGAAAAAGAATTTCCTTTCGTTGTTGTCAATCGTCACATCAATGATCCAGCGGTTATCAATGTCACTGCCGATGATGCGGCCGGTGTTATGCAGGCAGTAGATTACGGTATTAGATGCGGACATACGAAGATCGCTTATATTGGCGGAAAGAAAAATTTTCGTTCGACAAAAGAACGGGAAAAAGGGGTATTGAAAAGTCTAAAAAAAGCGAGCATCCCTGTCAATCCAGCCTATTTTTTAACAGGAGATTACAGCTTAGAAAGCGGCCTCCAAAACATGGAATACCTATTATCACTTTCTGACCTGCCTACTCTGGTTTTTTGCGGCAACGACGACATAGCGATTGGTGCATTGAGAGCTGTACATTTAGCTGGCCTCCGTGTTCCCCAGAACATTTCTCTGATCGGGTTCGATGATTCTCCAGTCGTCTCCTATCTCAATCCGCCGCTTACCACCGTACGTAAGCCTTTGAAAGAAATGTGTCAAGAAGGAACAAAGCTTTTACTAGATTTGATCGAAGGCAGGACGATCGAACAATCTAAAATTGAGCTCTCCACCTTGTTGATCCTTCGTGAGTCGATCAATTACTTGTAAACGACAAGTAATTTTATATAAAAATGTTAACGTGTGCATAACACAGAAAGGAAGTTTATATGAAAAAACTGACAAAAGAATTAGTGAAAAAAAACGAAGCACCTGTAAAAGTTCTTCAGTTTGGCGAAGGCAATTTTATGCGTGGATTTATTGATTGGCAGATTCAGCAGCTGAATAACCAACAATTGTTTAAAGGTAATGTTGCAATCATTCAACCTTTAGAACAAGGTCTTGGGACTATGATGAACCAGCAAGACAATTTATATACGGTCATTTTACAAGGACTCAGCAATGGCGAAATCGTTGATACTTCCGAGATTATCACCGTAGTAGAACAAATGATCAATCCTTATGATGAATGGGATGCTTATCTATCTCTAGCAGAAAATGACGACTTGGCCTATATCGTCTCCAATACGACAGAGGCAGGAATCCAATTTGTGGAGACGGATAATTTAACAGATACTCCCCCACAGAGCTTCCCGGGCAAACTGACAGCCTTTTTATACCGACGTTTCAAATTAAACAAAGCTGGCTTTACCATCATTCCTTGCGAACTGATTGACAGAAACGGCGAACGTCTAAAAGAAATCATTTTACGCTACGCAGAAAAATGGAATCTAGAACCTGCTTTTACTGAGTGGTTAGAAAAAGAAAATGTTTTCTGTTGTAGTTTAGTTGATCGTATCGTACCAGGTTATCCTCGCGAAGATGCAGGTGTTTTCAATCAACGGCATAACTATGAAGATCAATTGATGGTCAAAGCAGAACCATTCATGCTTTGGGTGATCGAAGGGCCTAAAGAATTGGAGAATCAACTACCATTCAAACAGGCTGGCTTGAATGTCATCATCACAGATGATATGACTCCTTATCGTGAACGTAAGGTGCATTTGCTTAATGGACCGCATACAGCGATGGTCCCTCTTGCTTTGTTGGCGGAATTGGAAACTGTAGAAGAAGTAATGAAAGATCCTTTATTCTCCGCATATGTTGATCAGTTATTCAATCTAGAATTGATTCCTATGCTTTCTTTACCTAAAGATGAATTAGCCATTTATGCTGACCAAATCAAAGAACGTTTCTTGAATCCTTTTGCCCATCACAAATTAGAAGCGATTTCATTAAATAGTGTTTCAAAGTTCAGCACCCGTCTGCTTCCAGTGTTCAAGAAGTATATCGAAGAACAAAATCAGGTACCACCGTTAATCACTGTTTCACTAGCTGCGCTACTTCTTATGTATCGAGGCGATCAAGTAAAGCCACATGATGATGAAAAGACGATAAGCGAATTTACTGATGCTTGGTCTGATAATGGAACAGCTATTCCTCGATTATTGCAAAACGCTGCGCTTTGGGGAGAAAATTTGTCTCAAATACCGAATGTGACAGATACAGTTCAAGAAATAGCTGCAAAGATCGATCAAAAAGGTGTCCGGTCAGTATTACAAGAAATGAAAGGAACGATGGTCCATGCTTGAAACCCTTCAACCAACAATGAAATTAAATCAACGAGACAGTGTTGTCGTCGCATTAACACCTATTCCAAAACAAACACAACTGACGATTGATCAGCAAACGATCACCACTCTTGAAGATATCCCGCAAGGTCATAAGATTGCATTGGGTGATTTGAAAGCTGGAGACAACGTGATCAAATATGGCTATCCAATCGGTCATGTGACGACAGACGTAACTGCCGGTCAATGGCTGCACACTCATAATGTAAAAACCAATCTTTCTGGTGAATTGGATTATCGATATGAAAAAGATGTCCATCCAAGTCATTACCCTTTTGAGAACCGAACATTTCAAGGTTACTTGCGAAAAAATGGAAAAGTAGGGATTCGTAATGATTTGTTTTTAGTACCTACCGTTGGGTGTGTAAATGGCATTGCTGAACTGATCGTCAAACAGTTCAAGGAAAAACATCCAGATCTGGGACAGTTTGACCATATTACGATTTTAAAGCATCCTTATGGCTGTTCGCAGCTTGGAAAAGATCATCAAAATACTCGAGAAATTTTAGCGGACGCAGTAAATCATCCCAATGCCGGCGGAGTTTTAGTATTTGGATTAGGTTGTGAGAACAATACAGTTCCTGAATTCAAAAAAATTTTAGGTGAATATGATGAAGAACGAGTGAAATTTCTAGTGGCTCAAGATGTTTACGATGAGATCGAACAAGGTGTGGCTCTATTAGAAGAGCTTTTAACAGTGGCGGAAAATGAACAGCGCATACCAGTCCCGCTCTCTAAGTTGAATGTCGGTTTGAAATGCGGCGGTTCTGATGGTCTATCGGGAATAACTGCCAATCCTTTGCTTGGTGCATTTTCTGACTACTTGATTGCTCAAGGAGGCAGCACGATCTTAACAGAAGTGCCAGAAATGTTTGGTGCAGAACAAGTATTGATGGCACGAGCGGAAAATGAAGAAGTTTTTGACTCAATCGTTAACTTGATCAATGACTTCAAACAGTATTTCTTGTCTTACGGGGAACCAGTTTACGAAAACCCATCTCCTGGCAATAAAGCAGGTGGAATCACTACATTAGAAGACAAATCATTAGGCTGCACACAAAAATCAGGAAGCTCTCCTGTCGTTGATGTGCTGCAATATGGCGAGAAAATCAGAAAACCAGGGCTTAGCTTGTTGCAAGCTCCCGGGAATGATCTTGTAGCTGCCTCTGCTCTTGCTTCATCCGATTGCCAGTTGGTCTTGTTTACCACAGGAAGAGGGACTCCGTTTGGCTCATATGTCCCAACGGTCAAGGTATCTACGAACACGACTCTTTTTGAACGCAAAGGTCATTGGATGGACTTTAATGCAGGCGTCTTATTAGAACAACCAATGGAAGTGATCTTAGAATCATTTGTTCAAAAAATCATCGCTGTAGCTAGTGGAGAAGAAACGAAAAATGAACAAAATGACGTTCGAGAAATTGCCATTTTTAAAAATGGAGTAACACTTTGATGTTCATAAAATAGTATAAAAAGAAAGAAGGAAGATTTATGTTTTTATCTGATGATTTTTTATTAAAAGACGATTGGGCGAAAAAGCTTTATCATTCCTACGCAAAAAATATGCCCATTATTGATTATCACTGTCACTTAGATCCAAAGGAAATTTACGAAAACAACAATTTCAGCAATCTGACGGAAGCTTGGTTAGGAGGCGATCATTACAAATGGCGCTTGATGCGAGCTTGCGGCGTGCCTGAAGAAAAAATCACAGGAAATGCTTCTGATTTTGAAAAATTTTTAGCTTGGTGTCAAACCGTGCCAAAAATTATTGGAAATCCGCTTTACAGTTGGTCACATCTTGAATTGAAACGTTTCTTCGATATTGACTTATTGATAAATGAAGAAAACGCAGAGAAAATTTGGGCACAAACAAATGAAATTTTGGCAACTCCTGATTTCCGCCGGCGGGAAATCGCAAAAAAATCGAATGTAGAAGTGATTTGTACAACAGATGATCCCGCAGACGACTTGCACTATCATCAGTTGCTTGCTCATGAAGAACCAGATTTGAAGGTTCTCCCTTCATTCCGTCCAGATAAAGCACTCAATATTGAAAAAGAAGGATTTAATGCATGGATCACGCTACTGGAAGAAGCAGCTGACCAAACGATCACCACCTATCAAGAACTGATCGAAGTCTTAGGGCAGCGGATAGAATACTTCCATCAACATGGATGTCGTGTTTCCGACCACGCTTTAGACACCTTACGCTATAAAGAAGCGGATGAAACAGTATTAGAAGAGATTTTTCAAAAAGCACGAGCTAACAAACTATTATCTTCAGATGAAATCGATGCTTATCGCACAGAAACACTGATACATTTGACCCACTTCTATCATTCTCATAATTGGACGATGCAGCTGCACGTTCATGCTTATCGTAACTGTAATACACAAATGTTGGAAAAATTAGGGCCCGATACCGGCTATGATGGAATGAATGATCTTTCTTTGACTATTCCTCTGCAAAAATTATTGAATCGTGCAGAAGAAACGGATCAGTTGGCAAAGACGATCCTTTATTCATTGAATCCGAATGACTATCCTGCGATTTTAGCTTTGATGGGCTGTTTCCAAAAAGAACAGAATGGAAAACTGCAGTTAGGTTCTGGATGGTGGTACAACGATACTCGAGCTGGTATGCGCGATCAGTTGACACAATTTGCTGATGGTAGTGCTTTGGGGAATTTTGTCGGCATGCTGACAGATTCAAGAAGTTTCCTTTCCTACACTAGACATGAATATTTCCGTCGTGTTCTTTGTGAATTTTTAGGCGAAATGGTCATGCGAGGAGAAGCACCTGAAGATGAACAACTTTTAGGAAGTCTAGTTCAAGCGATTAGTTATACAAATGCTAAAAATTACTTTGGCTTTTTTGCCTAATTGATTAATAGTAACAGTAACGAATCAAAAACAGGATAGCGAAATAACGGAATCCGTTTATCCACGTTTTAGAGAAGAAGACGGACCAAATTTGCTCCGTCTTCTTCTCTTGCTGTTCTGCTTCATTGCCTATAAACCTTTATGAAAGAAGAGATAACATGCCTACTATCCATATTGCCGGTGATTCTACTGCGGCAGAAAAAGATGAAAACAAGCGTCCCGAGACAGGTTGGGGAGAAAAAATCTCTGCTTATTTTTCACCCGAGATCCAGATCAATAACCAAGCAAAGAATGGACGCAGCACCAAATCATTTATCCAGGAAGGAAGGTTAGCCCGTTTAGCTTCACAGTTTCAGCCGAATGATTTCTTATTTGTACAATTTGGACATAACGACCAGAAAATCCAAGAAGAAAGAGGTACGCTTCCCTTCGGTAGCTATTTAAAAAATCTGCAGATATTTTTTGAATGCGCAAAAAAAGCGAACGTCCAAATGGTCTTACTGACATCTGTGACGCGACGAGATTACTTAGAAAACGGAACATTGAATCCAGATATACTTGGAGACTATCCAAAAGCGATGCGTGCATTTGCTGAGAAACACCATATTCCTCTTTTAGATGTGTTCTCAAGATCACAAGAATTGTTCCAGACCTTCTCAAAAGAAGAGACAAAAAAATTCTACCTGCATCTTATGCCTGATACTTGTAAAAATTACCCAGAAGGACTAAAGGACAATACCCACTTTAGTCCAGAAGGCGCTGATAAAGTTGCCCGAATAATTGTTGAATTGATAAAAGAATCCCGTCTGCCTCTTGCTAATTATTTACAAAAAGGAGTTTGAGATGTTTCCATTAAATTTAGGCATCCGTGCCCACGATTTAGATGTTCGAAATCGTGAAGAAATCGTTCAAAAAGTATCACAGCTTCACTTGTCCCATATCCAATTTGCACCACAAAAAGCATTTCCTGAACAACTTAAATTAACTGACATGACACTTGGGAGTGCTGCTTATTTTGGTGAATACTTCCAAAAAAACAATATCGAACTTTCCATTTTAGGATGCTATATCAACCTATCCAGCAAAAATCAAGAAGTTCGTGCACAAGCATTGGCAACTTTCAAACAGCAAATTGCTCTGTGCTCTGCCTATCAAGCCAAGATGATTGCTACGGAAACCGGTAGTGTCTCTGTCGGTTACACAAAAGAAAATTTTACTGAAGAAGCTTATCAGATCGCCAGAAATTCTATCATTGAATTAGTCGCTCATGCAGAAAATTTTGGCGTAACTGTTGCTGTTGAAGCAGGGATCAATCATCCAATCTATAACTATCAGTTAGCTAAACGTTTAATCGATGAAGTAGCTTCACCAAATTTAAAAATCATTTTAGATTGTGCGAATTTGATGCATAAAGAAAATCATGCTGATCAGGAGAAAGTGATCCGAGGTGCCTTGGACAATTTACAGGGTTGTATTACAGCGCTTCATCTCAAAGACTACATCATGGAAAATGGAAAGATCCGCATAGTTCCTGTTGGTAAAGGCTGTTTAGGTTTCCGCCCGGTACTGCATTATATCAAATATGAGCGTCCTCTAATGTACGCCACTCTTGAAGCTACTCCTGAGATTTATGTTCCTGAAGCAATAGAACACTTGCAGTTTATTTACCAAGATTGTTAAGGAGAAGATTATGGAGGAACGAATACAGAAAAGTTATCAAAAATATCATGCAAATGCTTTTCAGACATTGCTGCATCTTTATCAGGGAAATTATTGGCGTTTTGCCATGTCAGGACTCTTTTTTATTATCAAACATCTTCCATCTTGGTTAATGCCGATCGCTATTGCCAATGTAATCAATGCAGCTTCATCGAAAGATTCTTCTCAGTTGCAGGCCATTTATTTCAACGCTTTTTTGATGGCTTGTCTGATTGGTCAAAATATATTGACGAATTATTTTCATGTAAAATACCATAGCACTTCGATCCGTCAAGTAGAAGCTGGACTAAGAGCAACTCTTATCAAGAAAATCCAAGAACTATCTATTCCTTATCAAAAAGAATTGCAATCTGGACGAATCCAGTCAAAGATCATCCGTGATGTAGAAGCTATCCAAACGTTGTCCTCTCAAGTATTTGTCAGCGGATTAAATATCGCTGTCAATTTATTCGTGGCTTTAGGTATCACGCTTTATAAAAGTCCTGTTGTTTTCATGTTTTTCTTATTGACTGTTCCTCTCGCCGCATTCGTTACTCTCTTTTTCCGTAAAAGGATCAGACAGTCCAATTCAGACTTCAGGCAAGAAATGGAAGAGACTTCTGCAAAAGTGATTGAAGTGATCGAATTAGCACCGATTGCTCGAGCTCATGGGTTAGAAAAGCACGAAACAACTCGCTTAAATAAGCATTTTACTCAAATCTATGAAAAGGGATTCCACTTAGATATCCTGCAATCTGTTTTCGGATCAGTCAGCTGGGCTAGTTTTCAGATATTTCAGCTGATTTGTTTGATTTTCACTGGGATATTAGCTTTACAAGGGCGCATCCAACCCGGCGATGTCGTTATGTATCAGACGTATTTCACGACGATCGTCAATTCCGTTTCTGGAATGATCACGCTGATTCCTACGATTTCAAAAGGCATGGAATCTATCACTTCTATTGGCGAACTTTTGATTGCTGGCGACGTAGAAACTTATAACGGTAAGAAAAAAATCCAACATTTGGATGGAAATTTTCGTTTTGAGGATGTTTCTTTTCTTTATCCGGACTCACTCAAACCGATTATCGATCATTTTTCTCTAGAGGTAAAAGCTGGAGAAACAATTGCTTTTGTTGGACCATCTGGCTCTGGAAAATCTACACTTCTTAACTTATTGATTGGATTTATCCAGCCGACTTCAGGAAAAATTTTTCTGGATGATCAGCCTTTAGATGAACTGGATATGCGAAGTGTGCGAAATTATTTAGCCGTTGTTCCTCAAACCACTTTGTTGTTTTCCGCTTCGATCAAAGAGAACATCACATATGGCTTGAAGAACGTATCAAAAGAACGTTTGGATGAAGTAATCGAAGCTGCACAACTTTCTTCACTGATTGAACAGCTTCCTGATGGTCTGGATACATTAGTAGGCGAACATGGCAACAAGCTGTCTGGTGGCCAAAAGTAACGTATCTCCATTGCACGAGCGTTGATACGTCAGCCAAAAATCATTTTGCTAGATGAAGCAACCTCAGCTTTAGATAACCAGTCAGAGAAAAAAATTCAGCATGCACTGAATTACCTGACAGAAACACCCACTACTTTTATTGTGGCTCATCGGCTTTCAACGATCAAAGAGGCAGATAAAATCGTTGTGATCGATGAAGGAAAAATCGTTGAAATAGGTACTTACGAAGAATTGTTAGCTCAAAAAGGCTATTTCTACCGCTTGAAAAATGAATGACAAAAAAATAGGAACTATGACAAGACTTTTGTCGTAGCTCCTATTTCTGAATAAACGGTGTTCTCCTGCCAACTCCTCAGTCACAAGTCACAATAGTCATCAAACATGAGAAGCTGTTTTTTGAAATTGTTCCTTGTAACTCAGAGTTAAACGGTAGGCTCACGACCTCTTGGTAAACGGTGTTCAAGAGACAGCCTATCGGCAATAAGAAGCAATTTTGTCATCGCTCAAGGCCGAACGTCTCTTTCACACCCTCTGTTGTTTCATAAAATAGTTTTATTCGCTGTAAAGGTCGCGAACTGGTGTCATGATGATACGGTTCAAGTCATTGATGATTGTACTGAAACCTTGCTCTTTTTGCATCAAGTCATTGATTACTTCTTCTGATTGGATTTTCACAGCCATTTCTTGTGCTTTCATTGCATCTTCGTCGCTGAATTCTTGTCCACTCATTTGTTTTTCTTGTAATTCGATTTGCATCGCTTGGAAGTCTTTGAACAGTTTGTGTGCTTCTTCGTTTGCTTGTACTTTCTCGTACGCTTCTTTCAACGCTTTGAATTCTGGTAATTCACGGATCTCACGTTCGATTTGATTCGCGCTATCGTAGATGTTTGACATGTTATGCCCTCTTTTCTTTTAGTAGTTACTCTCTATTGTAACATGGGGTTATTCGTTTTCAAAGGGTCTACTCTCCTTGATATTTCCGCCAGAGGTCTTTAGCCGCTTCACCAATTCCCTGAACGCCTTCTTTCACCATATCGCCGAAGTTTTTCAGCCCTTCTTTTGCTTGTTCACCATATTGATTCAAGTTATCTTGCCAATTTCCAGACTCTCCATTGGAATTTCCTGTGTTTCCAACTTGATCTGCAGCTACCACTTGTCCTCCTGTGGCATAGGCATCTGCTACACTAAATCCTGTTTTTGAAGTATACGGAAGGATGCCTTCTGCCGCTGATTTGAAGACTTTCCCGACAACATTTCCACTTGTCCCTTCCAAATAGTGCAGCTTGCTGGATTCTTCGTAACCCATCCATGTCGAAATCACTACGTCTGGCGTGTAACCGATCATCCATTGGTCATTTGCTTTTGTGGCATCGAAATTAGTTTCTGTGGTTCCTGTTTTCCCTGCTATCGTATAACCTGCAGGATTCGCAGCAGCCGCTGTTCCATTTGAAAATGTACCAAGAAGCATGCTGGTCATTTCATCGGCTGTTTCCTTTGATATGACCTGTTTTGGTTTTTTGTTTGTGTTATCGACGATCACCGCTCCAGTCGAATCAACGATTTTCGTGATAAGATGCGGCGTATACATCTGACCTTCATTGGCAAATGCACTGTAAGCACCCGCCATGATCAATGGAGATACTCCTTTTTCCAGTCCACCAAGGGCTAAGCCATAATACTTATCAGATTTTGCTAAAGGCAGGCCGAATTCTTCTGCTTTATCATATCCTTTTTGTAAACCGATCTCATGCAAAAGCCACACAGCAGGCAAATTCAAACTTTGTGCAACAGCTTGATACATCGGTACTTCTCCTTGGTATGTCCCGTCAAAATTATGCGCATCGTAATAACTTTGCGGTTCGTCTTTCAAGATACTAGAAGGTTTGTATCCAGCTTCCAGTGCTGGTGTATATACGCTTAATGGTTTGATCGTTGATCCTGGTGAACGACGCATCTGTGTAGCAAAGCTGAATCCTCTAAAGACATGATCTCCTCTTCGTCCTACTAGTGCTTGTACACCACCTGTATTCGGATCTAAAGCTACTGAAGCAGATTGGACCATGGCACCATCTGAAGCATTTGCTGGGAATAATGCACTGTTTTGATAAGTAGCTTCTAATTGCTTTTGATAATCCTGATCTAAAGCTGTATAGATTTTATAGCCTTTATTCATGACATCTTCTTCATCAAGACCATACTCGTTAACTGCTTCATCGATCACTGCATCAAAATAATAAGGATAACGATAACCAGAATCTGAATTATCGTATGTGTCATTAAGATACGCGCTGATATCTGTCTGGCTTTCTGCTTGTTCTTGTTCTTTTGTGATTTTTCCGTTTTCTTCCATTACACTTAGTACTGTGTTTTTCCGATCATTCGCATTTTCTGGGTGATCGATCGGATTATAAATACCAGGACCTTTCAGCATTCCTGCCAAAGTAGCAGCCTCAGACAGCGTAACATTCGTTGCATCTACTCCAAAATACTTTCTGGAAGCGTCTTGGACACCCCATACCCCGTTGCCAAAATAGGCATTGTTAAGATACATGGTCAAGATTTCTTCTTTGCTGTACTTCTTTTCGATCTCGATTGCCAAAAATAATTCCTTCGCTTTTCGATCAAACGTTTGGTCTAATGTCAGATACGCATTTTTGGCAAGCTGCTGAGTGATCGTACTTCCTCCGCCCCCTGAGGTTCCGCCAGACAAGACCATTCGGACTGCTGCACGGGCAATCCCTTTGATATCAAACCCGTGATGCTCGTAAAAATTCCTATCTTCTGTCGAGATTACTGCATCTTGGATATAGGGAGAAATCGCGTTTAATTCTACATATGTTCCTTTTTGGGCGTACAGTGTGCCAGCTTCTTCGTTTTTCTTATCATAAATGACTGTCGATTGGCTTAATCCTGATTTTAACGTTTCGACATTTGCTTGTTTTGCTAAAATAAAGAGGTAGATACTTGTCACTAAGACACAGATCAAACCAATCAGCAAAATCAATTTGTTCACATGATATTTTTTCCAGATGCGCTTTCGCCATCGATGGAATTGTCCGAGATATGGTCTGATCCAACGCCAAAAACTGATCAAAGCAGCTTTTATCTTTTCTAAAATGCTTTGAAAATCCATTTGCTTCTTCTCCTGTCTATTCGATTCAATCGTCTTATTTTACCATAGTGAAAGAGTGTTTTCTTCCTGCTTAAGTTGTAGTTCAATATGTTTTTTTACGTTAGTGCAAGTAGAGTAACATAAGAATGAACAGAAAAATGTAAGTTTTTTCTTAAATATGTTTTAAAAATGGTACAATTAGTCTGCAATTGCACTGAAAGGAGTACACTTGTGAAAATCACGATCACTTTACCTATGAACCATCCTGAAACAACGATTCGCAACTTGCTTGAAAAGGAATGGTTAGTCCCTAGAAAGGTTCGACACTTTTTGCGTATACGTAAAAACGTTTGGATCAATCAACAACCTGCTTTGTTCCATCATGAAGTAAAGGGCAATGACCAGATCACATTGTTATTCGAAGAAACAGATTATAATTATCAAGAAGTCCAGCTTGGAGATGCGGCGCACATCCGCGTTTTATATGAAGATGAGCATTTGATTATAGTGGATAAGCCTGCAGGAATGAAGACTCATCCAAATGAACCGACAGAAAACAGTACCTTGCTCAATCATTTAGCTGCTTATCTCGATACTAAACAGCAACGACCTTACGTTGTCCATCGCTTGGACAAAGAAACAAGCGGTGCCGTTTTATTTGCAAAAAACCCATTTGTCTTGCCGATACTTGGAAGAATGTTGGAACAAAAAATGATCTATCGGAGATATCAAGCCATCGTATGGGGAGAAATTGCCAAAGATATGACCATCACCAATAAAATTGGACGAGATCGCCATGATCGGAGAAAAAGGGTCGTAGATGATAAAAATGGTCAGAGCGCCTTGACACATGTCACTGTCAACAAAGTACTTTCTGAACAAACACAAGTCTATTGTGTTTTGGAAACCGGACGTACACACCAGATCAGAGTTCATTTAGCTCATAAGGGACATCCGATCGTTGGAGACCCTCTCTACCAAAATAGAACAGCTGAACGACTGATGCTCCATGCATTAGAACTGCACATGATCCATCCATTTACTCAAGAAAAAATAGTCGGTAAAGCTTTACCTGGATTATGGGAATAGAAATAAAAAAGAACAGAGTCTTATCAGCAGATAATGATAAGACTCTGTTCTTTTTGTGTAATTTGTCTGCTTACTTTTGATGTTCGTGTTCTGCTAACAGCAAACTACCGATAATCCCACTTTCATTCGGCAGTCCCCAACGAACGATATATTCACTTACTTGAGGTGTTTCCATATAACCACCCATCAATTCAACAAATTGCTGACGGATTTTTTGAAGGAGATGATCCTGATTCATTACCCCACCGCCTAAAATAATCTTTTCAGGTGCTAACGTCAACGTATAGTTGATCAGTGCTTGAGCAATATAATAAGCCTGAATAGCCCAAACAGGATGATCTTGCGGCAGATCTTGCCCTTTGATCCCTGTGCGTGCCTCAATAGACGGTCCTGCTGCTAATCCTTCTAAACAATCTTTATGATAAGGACAAGTACCTTCATAATGGTCATCTGGATGGCGTTTCACCCAAATATGTCCCATTTCAGGATGTGCGATCCCTGAAAAAATTTCTTCATTGATCACGACACCTGCACCGATTCCTGTTCCCACGGTAAGGTAAATACAACTATTTTTTCCTTGTGCTGCTCCTTGCTTCAATTCCCCATATGCAGCAGCATTGACATCCGTTGTCCAAGCAGCAGGAATATTGTAGTGTTCCTTGATTGTGCCAAGAAAATCGAATTGTGCCCACCCTTTTTTGGGAGTTGCCAAAACGTATCCGTAATTATCTTTTGTTTTGTCGATACCAATCGGGCCGAATGAGCCAATCCCGATTCCCTTCAATTCATAACGATCAAAAAATTCAAATACCTGATCCAATGTTTCTTCTGGTGTTGTGGTAGGGATACTTAATTTTTCTAAAATTTCTCCACCATCTGAAACCGCACACACAAATTTTGTTCCGCCTGCTTCTATTCCGCCATACATTCGTTTTCCTCCTCGAATCCGATTGTCCGAATCTCATAAGGTTGGATTATTGGGACAACCGCTTGCTTCGTTGGTTCTTCAAGCAGATTCAATATGACAGTTTTTCCATTGTCTTTAGTTATTTCCAATTTTTCTAAATGACTAGACATATTGAAACCTCTTACTACTACTTTATCACTAAACTTGCTGCGTTTCAAAGCTGTAATTGCAAACGTTTCACTTTTTATCGTTAAATATTGTTGTTTTGAAATCAATGTTCCTTCATGATGTTTGATTTGTTGAGTGGAAAAAGGAATCTGTGCTGCGTATGCATGCAAATAAGTAGAGAATTTTTCTTCTGGTCCATGTAGTTCAATGCTGTAATTGAACCGATGCTCACCTAGACACTGTGCTTCTGGTGTTGGAAAATATCCCCAATCGCCTAGTTCTCCCACACTGCGAAGTAGCGTCACTGCGATTTGTCCGTCTTCTGTTACTTCATATTCATTCAAACCAAAGTTTCCGACTGTTACACCGTACTCTTCATCATGAATATTGACAAATGCTTGCTGATGTTGCGGATTCGTGGGGTTTTCCCAACTTTTAGGCACATGGTTTGGGCGCTTCACCACTTCAAAAATACTATCTGCTTCGTGATGTTCCACATGTAACTTTGTAGGAAACAAGACACGTAAGCGATGATCTTTCATCTGATTGTCGAGAGTCGTTTCAAAGTCGATTTTTTTACTATCCTTTCTGATTGTCATGATTGTTTTTATTTGAAGGATTCGTTTTTCTTTGGATCGTTCTGCTTTTCGATAACGAAATTCCACAACCATCTGCTGTTCTTTTTCTAAACGCTCGTCTGCAGAAACAGGGATTTCCATTTCCTGTAGAATACTTATTTTTGCTATTTCCGGTGTATCTACTAATACTTTTACTTCAGAGTTTTCTTTGTTACTGGATAGGATTGGCTGATCATAGAAAGGTTGTTTAAAGATATACTCATTTCCTATATCGCCGATATCTTCAAAAATATGCAGATTATTCAACTTTCGTTTGTTTTTGCGATCTTCCATTGTAATGGTACCATTTTTTTCAATCGTCAAATGTAGAGGGCCGTTTTCGATGATTCGTCCACTCTGATGAATCATTGTTTCCTTTTCTTCTGCTTTCGCTTCCCCTTCTACAAGCGCGAATGTTTCCCAAGAAAATGCTGGCATGTTTTCTAATGGTAAAGTCACTTTGATCATTCTTGCCATATATGGCACACGGAAACGGTCTTTCGGCAAATCATAACCAAATTGGACAGTTTCTTCAGATAAAATAGCTGGTATAGTGGCCCCACTTTTTGTTTCTACATGATACTTACGTTTAGGCAAATTTTCTAACTCTTGATATAGTTTTTCAGGTATTCCTTCAGCGAATCTTTTTCTTTCTAATTCGATGGTTATTTCTGCTTCACCAGTTTTATCCATTCCTGCAGTATTTACAATGACAAATGGAAAGCTGTCTTTTGGGAATCCGGTCGTATCGATTGCTGCGGTCAGCTGTTCTAAGGAATCTTGTGCAAGATACTTTCCAACTTCATCTGCTTTTTCAAAACGAGGTATCATTTCCCGATGGACAGAATCGACTGAACAACCGCAAATACTGTCGTGAGGATGATTTTGCATTAATGTCTTCCAAGCATAATCTAATTGATCATGGGGATAGTTTCCACTAACTTCATAAGCCATCGTCGCAAGTGGTTCTGTAATATTTTCTAGCTGTCGCTGGACCTTGGTATTCCATTGTTTTAAGTAAACCCGAGCAGATGCTGTATTGGCTAAAGTATACCAGCCATCCGTTTCTTGACTTGTCAATTCTCCTTCTACTGAGCCTAAGTCTTCTGGCACATCTTTTTGAACTGCTTCCAGATAGTCAGTAAAATTAGAATGAATAAACTCGTAATCTGGAAACAGTTCATTTGCGAGATGGATTGCTTTTGATATATCTTTTTGTACCGGTTGATGATCAACACCATTCATCATCAATAAGTGGTTCGTAGAGGCATATTGTTCTGCATCCGCTAATTTTTGCTTCCAAAAGGCAAGAGCTGCTTCTTTTTCTACTGGAATCTCATTCCCGTTGCTATACCAATTGGCAAATAGCAGACCAAAGATTGCTGTTTGATCAGGTCCTTTCCACCACATTTCTGAGTATTGGGAAGAATAGTTTTCTGCTTCCAAAACTTGATTATCAAAGCCAATTGGTTTTACACCACGGCCAAACGCTGCTGCTGAAATACCAGCTTGTTTCATTAATTGAGGCGTCTGTCCCATATTTCCAAATGTATCGGGAAAATAGCCTAACATGACAGGGGTTCCCCATTTACGGCTTTCTTCCATGCCAATCAGCATATTTCTCACGTTCGATTCCGAACTGATAAGAAAATCGTCTTGCAAGATATAAAATGGTCCAATTCTCAATTTTCCTTCATTGATTGCTTGTTGGATTGCCTGTCTTTTTTCTGGCCTTACTTGAAGATAGTCATCTAAAATAATCGTTTGCCCATCCAAATGAAAACTGTTGAAGGACGGATCAACTTCAAATAGCTCTAGTAGATCGTCTATCAATTCAATCAGTCGCATGTGATGCTGTTCGTAAGCCATGTACCATTCACGATCCCAGTGGCTATGAGAAATGATATATACTTTCTTTTTCATTTACGATACCTCCTACTTTTCTACTCTAATATCAAAGTAATCCATGACTAATTCGCAAAACATCATATTTGCCCAAGAAAACCATTCTCTCGTATAATTTTCAGGATTGTTCACATCGAATCCTTCGTGCATAAGGTGTGTTCCTGCGTCAGTTGCTACAAGTAAATTCAATATCCGCTCTTTTTCAGATTTGTCTGACGTTGTCATTCCTTCCATAGCTAATGCAATCGGCCAAACGTATTTTTCTGGCGTATGGGAGGATCCAATTCCTTTTGCGTACTTTCCTTCATAGAAATATGGATTTTCTTTACTCAACAATGTTCTTCTTGTTTGCAGATAATCTTCCTCTTGTTCAGAACAATATCCCAAGTAAGGTGCGGCGATCAGATTGGGCACATTACTGTCATCCATGACTGTGGCGTTTCCCATTCCATCTACTTCATATGCATAAATCGTTTGCCCTTTTTGATTAACCGTTCGTCCGTGATTCTGAATCCCCTCTTGGATCTCTTTCTTCAATTTCTGTGTTTGCTGTACAATTTCTTTATCATCGAGTATCGTTTGAAAAATTTCTTCCACATAACCTAACACGACCACCGCAAACATATTGGATGGTACCAGATATCCATAACGGCAAGCATCATCGCTAGGACGGAAACCAGACCATGTCATTCCTGTAAAAGCTGTTTTTGCACCTCGCCCGTCATTGATCAGCGTATCTTCTTTTCTTGTCGTGTCTCGTACAAATGTATAAGGAGAGTGTTCATGATCTTGCTCTGTTTTGAACACGTCCAAGATTTTTTTGATACCTTCAATAAAAGATTGATTGAATTGATCAGTTTTTCCTGTATTTTTGTAAAGAAGATAGGCCAACTGTATTGGGTAGCATAAAGAATCAATTTCATATTTTCTTTCCCAGATCCAATCGTTCATTTTTGTATGATCTGTTTGGTGGCCAGCACCGTTAGCTTCTTCGTTGAAGGCATTCGCATATGGATCGATATTGATATAAAAAAATTGCTTTTTGACTAACCCGCTGATCATGTCAGCTAATTCCTCATCTTCTTTTGCAATCACTAAATAAGGACGAACTTGTGCAGTAGAGTCTCTTAACCACATCGCTGGAATGTCTCCCGTCAATAAAAAGGTGGTTCCGTCATTTTGCTTTTTGACTGTTGTCAACAGAGTATTGGCAAATGCTGCTGTAAAATTCTTTGCCCAGTCCGCATGGATATCCCCACATTTTTGTGTGATATCTTCCATAAATTTCTGCACCGATTTTGGTATATCTTTATAAACCACTAATAAAACCTTCTTTCTATTTGATATATCTTTAAAGATTATACTTCATACAGTCAATTATGTCTACGCTTTCAAAAAATATCTTTTTATTTACTTTTTCATCCATTATGGTATTATTTAAATATGATATATCATTAAGAGGTGTTTATATGAATCAACCATTGTACCAGACAATATTTAATGATTTGCAAACGGCTATTTTAACTGGTGAATTACCTGTAGACAGCCAACTACCAACTGAAAAAGAACTTTCACGTACCTATAAAGTAAGCAGAATCACTTCCAAACGTGCATTGACTGAATTAGAGCAATTAGGACTTATTTATCGCGTTCGCGGGAAAGGCAGTTTCGTTAAATCCGCTTCTCCGGAACAGATGCTTGCTTCTCCTACAAAAACACGACGGATTCTGTTTCTTCTTCCATATGTCGCTGATTTGTCTGTTGGTGATTTTAGCAAGGGATTGAACCCTGTGATGAAAGATAAACAGATTGATGTCATGATGACGACGCTTGACTTTCTACAAAATAAAACAGCAAAAGAGCTAATCAATGAATTTGACGGATTGATTTATTATGCTCTTGATACAGAACAACATCTTGACTTACTTTTTGAGCTTTCATTGAAAGAATTCCCTGTCGTCATATTAGATAAAAAAATCTATGAGTTATCTTTTCCTACCGTTCTTTCCGATAATTTCCAAGGCGGTGCGCTTGCTGCCTCTTATTTGATCGAACAGGGTCATTCAAAAATCGCTTATTTGTTTGGTACGCAGACTCATCCACAATCCGTTCGACAGCGTTACCTTGGTTACCTTGAAGCATTGGACAAAGCTGGTTTGACTTTCCACACTTCACTGGATGACAAAAGCGCGACATTAGATGAATTGCTTTCTTATATCACTAAGTATGAAGTAACTGCTTTTGTTTGTGAAAACGATGTTGTCGCTATCCAGACCATGAATCTCTTGAGACAGCATGGTTATCATATCCCTGAAGATTTTTCAATTATCGGATTTGATGATATCCAAGCAGCAGCTCTTGTTGACCCGCCACTGACAACCATCGCACAAGATTTTGAACAGTTAGGTAAGCTTGCGGGAGATGCTTTGGTCACTTGGTTAGAGACAAAAGATCGACCATCCGATAGTAAATTTCCAGTTTCATTCATCAAAAGACAATCAACAAAGGAGAAATAAAATGAATATCGGTCAAATAGATACTAGACATGCAACAGCGAATCAGCCAAATTTCTCTAATGGGAACTGCCAGCCTTATACTGGCGTTCCTTTTGGGATGAATTATTTTGCACCGCAAACTACGGATCAAAACGGCAGCTGGTGGTTTCATCCTGATGACCGCGTTTTTCAAGGCTACCGTCTTACCCATCAACCAAGTCCTTGGATGGGTGATTTCAGTCATATGCTGTTTACGCCGATCAATGGAAAACTACAGGAGAACACCCTTTTCCATGCTCAAAGTTCTTACCGCCCAGAAGAAAGTATATTTTGCCCGACTCATCTGTCGATCTGTCAATTACGTTATGGCATCTGTTCTACATTGATACCTAGCATGTATGGCGGAATCTTATCTATTGATTACAGCAAAAATGATAGCGGTTTACTTTTATCCTTTCCGGGACGCCATCAGCTCTTTGTTATAGATCCTTACACAGTGGAAGGAAAAATCACACATTTTGCTGGTTCAGAAGATCCTGATTTTTCTTTTTATTTTATATTGAGATTTGAATATCCTTTAACAATTGATGAGTTAGCTGTTTCCAACAAAAATAGCGACTCGATCCCGTTGTATTTTGAACAGACAAAAAAACAAACTATCCGATTTGGGACATCTTTTATCAGCTCGGAACAAGCAGCTTATAACCTGGAACTAGAACAAAACCAAAGCAAAGAGACTTACCTTGCTCACAGTCAAGAACAATGGCAGTCCTATTTTGATCGTATACAGCTCACACACCATGATCAACAACAATTGCGGACGTTTTATCATAATTTATATCGGGTGTTTTTATTTCCACAAACATTTTATGAAATTGATCCTAGTGGGCAAAAAATCCACTATGATACGACTAGTCGATCTATAAAACCTGGTGTTCTCTATACAAATAATGGGTTTTGGGATACGTATAAAACGGTTTATCCTCTTTATTCTTTGATTGCTGTAGAAAAATACGAAGAAATGCTGGAAGGTTTTTTGAACAGCTATAGAGAAAGTGGCTATTTGCCAAAATGGCTGTCTCCTGATGAACGTGGACTTATGCCTGGGACATTGATCGATGCGGTCATTGCAGATGCTGCTGTAAAAGATATCCGACGAGACTTGATGCCTGAATTTCTAACGGCAATGGAAAAAGGTGCTACGGTTCAAAGCAAACATCCAAATTATGGACGACAAGGAACAGAAGATTACTTGACATATGGCTATGTTCCTAATCACTACCACGAATCAGTCAATCACACATTAGACTATGCTTATAGCGATTTTTGTATTAGCCAAGTTGCCAAGGTACTAGAAGAGGAGGAAATGGCGAAGAAATATCAGCAGCAATCATTGAACTATCAAAATATCTTTGACTATGAGTCAGGATTTATGCGTTCAAAAGATAAAGATGGCAAGTTCAGAGAACCATTTTCAGCTAATCGTTGGGGACAAGATTATGCAGAAGGAAGTGCTTGGCAAAGCAGCTTTGCTGTTTATCACGATTTTTCAGGACTGATCGGAAAATATGGTGGCAGTGAGAGATATAAAGAAAAACTCATTGAGCTGTGCAATCAGCCCCCAACGTTTGACCCAGGAGGATATGGTTTTGAGATCCACGAAATGAGTGAGATGGCCGCGATAGAATTTGGACAATTAGCTATTTCAAACCAGCCAAGTTTTCACTATCCTTACTTGTTCAGTTATATAGGACAACCTGAAATGGCACAGCCACTGCTTAAACAGTTGATGACTCAGACCTTCGACGATTCTCCAATGGGTTACCCTGGAGATGAGGACAATGGAAGTATGGCCGCTTGGTATATCTTCAATAGTCTGGGATTTTATCCTGTCACGCCTGGAACCGGTGAATATGTTATCGGTATGCCATTAATTGACAAGGCTGTTTTGCTTTTGTCAAATGGAAAGGAATTGACGATTGAAGCAACGCCTAATCGGCCGCAGCAACAATTTATCCATAAAATCAAACGGATGGACCAAGAATATACGAAATTATATTTTACCCATCAAGATTTGCTGAAAGGCGGCACGATCTCTTACCAATTAGGGATCGTCCCTCACCCTAAGAAATATCAAGCAAAAGATTTGCCTTTTTCCTTATCAAACTATAATTAACAAGAGGATGTGAAAAAACTGTCCTGCATCAAGTAATAAGAACAGCCAAGCAAAAATAGCTCCTCATATTTTTCGTTTGGTTGGTCTTATTACCGCAGATGCAAGCTTTTGAACACCGTTTATCGAGAGGTTGTGAAAAAGCTGCCCTGCATCAAGTAATAAGAACAGCCAAGCAAAAATAACTCCTCATATTTTTCGTTTGGTTGGGCTTATTACCGCAGATGCAAGCTTTTGAACACCGTTTATTGAGAGGTTGTGAAATCAGCGTTCTGACCTGAGTATTAGAGAGACAAATGGCAAAATAGTTCCTCATATTTTGCCATTTTTTGAGCTAATACCGAGGGTCAGCTGATTGAACACCGTTTAGTGGAGAGGTCGTGAAAAAGCTGTTTAGTTTCGAGTATTAAGAAAAATTTTGTGAAAATGGCTTTCCACATTTTTGCATAAATTTGGCTTAATACCGAGAAACTGGCTTTTGAACTCCGTTTACCGAGAGGTCGTGAAAAAGCTGTCCTGCATCAAGTAATAAGAACAGCCAAAAATTAGATTTCTAGACAATTTTTTATAAGTTATTTCATTACATTGGCTTTTTCTTTTATGATTCTCCACTGTTTTCTCGGTACTCTTTAGGAGATTTGCCGACGATTTTCTTGAATAATTTAGAGAAATACGTGGTATTGTTGTAGCCAATCTCACTTGCTATCTCATTGATGTTTTGATTACTGTGCAAAAGCAGTTGTTTCGCTTTTTCCATACGTAAATGGTTCAAATAAGCTGAAAAACTTTTTTTCGTTTCTTTTTTGAACAGCTGTCCTAGATACATGACATTTAAATGCAGGTTTTCTGACACTTCTTTGAGTGTAAGTGGTTCTTGATAATGCTGGTGCAGGATTACGATTACTTTTTCCACATTTTCACTGTACTTTTTCTGTCTCTGATGCTTTTTGATGAATGACAGAAGTAGCTGATGAAGTTCTTGCACCGTTTTTGCCTGATGGATTTTTTCGATTCCTTGTAAATATTCCTCATCTTCCAGATCAATCAATTCCCGTTGAATCTCCATAAACAGTAAAAAACTGGAATATCGTATATCTTCCGGCATCATGGCTGCTAACTGAAACTGTTCAAAAAAATCAGTGATCATTTTTTGAGCGACTTCCAATTGTTTATTTTGCAGCACGCGTCTGAAACTTGAAAAATCGATGGTTTGATCTTTTGTTTCTGCTTGTACTGCGTAAAAAACATGCTCGTCTTTATCTCCATAAAATTGATGCAACTGTAGATTGTCTTTCGCTTGTTGGAATGTTTCAGGGATTTTGTCCAAAGAATCTGTCTCTTCCCCGATACTAATCAGCCATTCCTGATCAGGAAAGTTTTCTTGAACAAAACAACAGAAGCCATCAACCTCATCTGCCTCCAACAACAACGTGATCAATACACGGTCTCCGTAATTTCGTTGATAGTAAAAGATTTGTTGCTGTTCTTGCAACCATCTATTGATAAGAGTATCATGAGTTCTTGCCAGTTGAATCAATACTATCCTATGCTGCTTCTCACTTATTTGTCCTATTATTTCTTCTTCACTTATTTCATCCAATTCTTCATTCAACCATTGACTGAATAACAGTTCTTGATAGATTTCTTGTTGATTTTTTTGTTCATTTTGCTGATCTAACCGTGTTTTTATTTTCTTGAGGCTTTCAACCAATTCGAACTTATTTACGGGTTTCATCAAATAATTCACGGCGCCTAATTGCATACCTCCTTTCAAATAATCGAATTCTTGGTATCCTGATAAAATCATAAATTCAAAATTATGACGTTCTTTTTGAGCCGCTTCAATAAATTCCAGTCCATTTATTTCTGGCATTGTCACATCCGTTACTACTAAATCAATCTGTCGCTGTTCAAGTACAGCTAGTCCTTCTTTGGCATTCTCTGCTGTTGCTACTATTTGAAAGCCTAAACTTTGCCAATCAATTATCTTTTTTAACCCATTCAAAATCATGTATTCATCATCTACCAATAACACTTGGTACACGCTCATCCCTCCTTGAATGTAATAGAAACGGTCAGTCCACCTGTCTCATTATTCTCAAGCGACATATAATAACTGCTGCCGAAGCTGGCACGTAAACGTTCATTCACATTTTGCAGACCGATAGATCCGTGAAGTTCCACTTTAGGATGAGACAGTTTTTCTTCAATCTGTTTTAGCCGTTTTTCAGTCATCCCTTTTCCATTATCTTTGATGATGATCCTTACCCGTTTGCCTTTCTGCAAGACTTTGACACTTAGCGCATTATCGAATCGAGTAAAATCAATACCGTGTTTAAAATAATTTTCAACTAATGGCTGGATCACAAATTTAGGTACTTCGATCTTTTCCAAATCAGGATCGATCATAAAATGATAGGCTACTCGATTAGGATAACGCATTTGATACAAATAGACATATTTTTCGCAAAAGTCCAGTTCTTCTTTTAAAGTGATCGTTTTCTCTTGATTCGTATTGTTTCGAAGCAAAGCGGAAAACGCATATACAACATCTGCTAATTCTTCACTTCCTTCGCTGATTGCATACATTCGGATATATTCTAATGTATTATATAAAAAATGTGGATTGATCTGTGCTTGAAGCGCCCGCATATGTGCGTCTTGCTGTTTGATTTCTAATTTGTAGATGTCTTCTACAAACTGATTGATGCTATCCAACATTTCGTTGATACCGATTGAAAGTTCCTTCAGTTCATATTCCGTGTTTGTTATGTCGATCCGCGTCTCTAAATTCCCTGCTGCTGTTTGATCCATGGCCTGCATGACGATAGATACTTGCTGTGAATATCGCTTGAATGTTTTATAAAGAAAGATAAGCAATATATTGTCTAAAATAATGATACCAATGATCAGAGGGGCAAGATTTTTTCCCGTTTCGATTTTTACACTTTTTTTATCTAGTACAGCTAATATACGATAATCATCAGACAGTTCTTGGTGTTGAACAAAATTGTTTTTTTCCAGATCGTCAATCGGCAATTGTGAATTTTTCTGCAGACTCTCTGTGATGATCATTTCTTGTCTTTCAAACGTTTCTTTAGCTATTTTATTATCATGGAATGTGTATAGTCGATTTGTCGTTCCAGAAATCATGTATAAAGAGAGTCCATTGAATGACGTTAGATTTTCTAAAATCATATCTAGTTCTTTCTTTTGAAAACCAATAAAAATACTTCCTGACTCAGCTCCTCCTTGTGTGATAGGCAACTTGATATAAAAAGCGTCTAGTAATTTTGATGTCCCCTTTTTTATTTCCCCACCTTTGTTTTCTCTAGAAGATTCATAATACTCCGGTAGTTGATTCAACACGATATATATCGCACTTAGTTCTTCATAATTTGCGTAGAGATCTTTGATTTGATTTGGGAAAGAAACTAATTCATCGGTACTGTTTTGCTGTTCGTATACATACATCAGATACTGATCTATGGGTTTTGTTAAGTAGGTCGTCACATTTTCGATCTTTTCGGAATTCCCTACAAGCTGGTTTTTGATGATCCTACTCAAGGTTGTTTTATCATTCAGCATTCTGCTTGTGCTTTGAACGGCATCACTTGTCATGTTTTCTGCCTGTTTTTGATTTTGTTCCCAAGTATGGATACTAAAAATAACGGTAGCAGTCATCGTTACACCGATCATGATAACCGCGTATTTCCGCAACAGACGATTGAGTAAGGTTCCTTTTGAAAATAGAATCCGAAACTTATTCATAACTTTCCAACTGTTTATCTAATTCTTCACGCCAGTGTGTTGTCATCGTACCATTCCAAACTGTCAAAAGACCAATGACACCAAACAGGATCAATCCTTTGAATTGCCAAGTCACGCCTAAAATTATACCGCTACCAATAATTATTTTTAGAAAAGACGAAAAGCTGGAAAAAACCGAAATAAAACTTAGCTTTAGCAGATTAGGAACAGAGATCGTATATTCACTATCTAAAATCATACTGTATTGATAAGTAGCAAATAGGCAGAGCAAGGCAAAAAGTAAAATAAAATCAATAGCTAAAAAAATGAGCCCTTTGATTTGAACAGATAAATATAAATTGTAACTCAATAAAGCAGTACCAGATAAAAATAAACTAAATAGCAGATTGCCTCTTAAAAAATTTCTTTTATATATATTCCAGCCTCTTTTTATTGTGATTTCTTTATACTCGAATCCGTACAAATAAAATAGTTCATTGACTGTTTTCCATGCCGCACCAAATCCAAAGATGATCCCGCCGGCAAATGTATATATCCAGAAATACAAGGTTAGTTTTATAACGACCCAGATCCGGATAAATAACTCTTCCAAAGCCTTCCCTAACATATCTTCTCCTCCAAACATTAAGTTTATACTTTCTCATTATACAAAAAAAGGTTGGGCAATCAGCACCTTGACCTGATTATTAGAGAAACAAACGGAAAAATAGTTCCTCATATTTTGTCGTTTTGTGAGCGAATACCGAGGGTCAGCTGATTGAACACCGTTTACCAAGAGGTTGTGAAATAGCCGCTTAGTTTCGAGTAGTAAGAACAATTTTGTGAATATGGCTTTCCACATTTTTACATATATTTAGCTTAATACCGAGAAACTGGCTTTTGAACACCGTTTATTCGGAACAAGAGGTTGTGACACGTCTTTTGTCACAACCCCTTTGTCTTTATTCATTATTATTCTTGTCGGAACTCATCATATTGTTTTTGCATTTCTTTCAATACCTTATCATAGCCAGCCTTGTCCAAAGCGTCTTTCAATTTCGGTAATGTTTCATCTGGATCAACAGTCCCTGTATTCAATCCATCTAAATATTGATTCATGACATTAGAAATATTACTTAATTCTGTTTTGACACTGTCAGTGTTGAAGCTGAATCCTAAAATCGGTGAAGTTTCTGCATCAGCAATCGATTGATCACGTTTGGCAATCATGTCATCCGTAATAGACTCTTGTGTATATAGAATCTTGTTGTTTCCTGTATTCCAAGCAGACATATGTGTATTTGGCTGATAACCATCTAGCAATTTGATTTTATCATCTGAACCATCGACTTTTTCCCATGCTTCTCCTTCGATCCCCCAAACAAGCCCATTCAATAATTCTGGATCACTGTTAAGCAGCCCTAGAAGTTCTACTGATTTTTCTTTATTTTTTGAAGTATTTGATACGACAAAATTTGCCATTTGTGCTTGAGCTGTAGATTTTAGTGGAACAGTAATTGCTTTTGAAACAAGTTCTTGTTTTGCTGCATTTGTCAAAATCGTATCGCCATAATCATACGGTCCTTGTGTTTCTCCACGCATTAGCCAAGTATTTCCTTCTAGTGGATAATCCTTATTGCTCGTTGCAGCGTCACTTGGAATGAGTCCTTGTTTGTACCAGCTATGCATTGTACGTAACAGTCCGATATACGTTTCATTATCGTATTGGTTGATGATTTTCGAATCATCTCCATCCAGATCAATAGCAAACGGTAACGTATTCCCTAAAGGATAATCAAAGTTCCCTTGGACTTTGAAGCCTTGTCCAATGGCAAAAGCTGCCGTGTTTGGTTCTTTTTCATGGAATTCCTTCAAGACTTTTTCTGCATCAGCGTAAGATTGGATTCCATCAATTGAAAGATCGTATTTATCTAGTAAAGCTTTGTTAAAAGTAAGTACTTGTTGAGCAAAGACATTTCCATTGACTGGGAAAGCATATAATTTTCCATTGACCAGATTTCCTTTAATATATGCTTCATCTAAATCATTATAAGCTTTTTCAGCGTACTTAGGCGCTAATTCAGTCAAATCAGCAAAGGCTCCTTTTTGGGCATTGGAAACATAGTTGTTCGCAAAGGCGATATCATAATTTTCCCCGGAAGAAATGATGACGTTCATTTTCTTTTCGTAATCGCCCCAGCCAATGTAATTGATATTGACTTTTACACCGATCTCTTTTTCGATTCGTTTGTTTGCTACTTCCATCAATTGATCGAAATTATCTGGTTTATCTCCGATTTGATACATCTGCAAAGTGTCCGAATCACTAGCTTCTGCCTGGTCTTTAGAACCAGAACCTCCGCATGCTGCTAATGTTCCCAACAACAACGCTGAAACACCTGTAAAGGCTAGTTTCTTCCATAACTTCATTTTTCTTCCTCCTAATTTTATGATTTATATTTTTGTTTCTTTATTCTTTTACTCCGCCGATTGTTAGACCTTTGACAAAATGCTTCTGGAAAAATGGATAGCTGATCGCAATAGGCAACGTCGAGATGACTACGATCGCCATTCTGGCAGATTCTCCTGGAACTGAGGCTAATCCGCCTGTCAATTGGCTTCCTGCTCCTGAATTTTGTGTCAGATATTGAATATTACTTTGGATTTTCATCAAAAGATACTGTAGTGGAACTAGCTTATCATCTTGGATGTATAGTAAAGCATTGAACCAGTCATTCCAGTAACCCAATGCGGCAAATAAACTGATTGTCGCAATACCTGGAACAGCTAACGGTAAAACGATCTGAACAAATATTCGCAGTTCGCTAGCTCCATCGATCCGTGCCGATTCAATAATCGAATCAGAGACCGAACGTTTAAAGAATGTGCGCATCACAATAATATTGAAGGGACTGACAGCCATTGGCAAGATCAATGCCCAAATCGTATCTTTTAACTGAAGAAGATTTGTCATAACAAGATAATTGGCCACCATCCCTGGTGAGAACAACATCGTAATCAAACAAAAAACGGTAAAAAAACGACGGAATGGAAAGTTTGACCGTGAAATCGCATAAGCATATAAAGAAGTAGCCGTGCTATTGATCAGTGTACCTAAAACAGTAACAAGTACAGTGACGAAAAGCGCTTGGAAAATTTTATCCTGCATCTGGTCGAACAAGTACGTATAACCAAATATACTGAACTTTTCTGGCCAAAAACTGTACCCGTGAGTCGACAATATGGACTCATCGGTAAAAGAGATGGCGATAACAAATATAAATGGCAAAATACAGGAAATAGCAAAGAGTGCAATCATTATATTAGAGAAAAAATTAGCCGTCTTATTGAAAGAGCGGACTTGGACTCTCTCCACTTTCTTTTTTTTCATTTTTTTCCTCCTTAGAATAATGCAGAATCGCTATCAAAACGTCGGGCGATCGTATTTGTGATCATCAACAAGACAAAGCCGACAACTGATTGGTAAAGTCCTGCAGCAGCCGTCATACCAAAATCTCCTGTGGATGTCAGGCCATTGTAGATATACGTATCCAAAACTTGAGTCACATCATATAATGCACCGGAATTCCTAGGAATGTTATAAAACAGGCCAAAATCAGCTCGGAAAATGTTTCCTACGGCTAAAATCGTTAAAATCGTCATTAGTGGAATAAGTTGTGGTATCGTCACATGTTTTATCTGCTGCCATTTGCTAGCTCCATCAACCATAGCAGCTTCATAATAAGTCGGATCGATTCCCATAACAGATGCAAAGTAAATAATACTGTTATAACCAATCCCTTTCCATGTACCGATGAACACCAAGATAAACGGCCAATATTTCGGTTCATTATACCAATTGACAGCTTCTCCTCCATGTCCAGTGATCCACTGATTGAATATTCCTTTGTCAGGACTTAAAAAAGCGTAAACAAAGTAACTGATAATGACCCAAGATAGAAAATAAGGTAGTAAGGACATCGTTTGATAAACTTTAACGAGTCGTTTATTTCTCAACTCGCTCATAATGATTGCAAATACGACTGAGATCAGCAGATTCAAAAGGATAAATGCTACATTATATAAAATTGTATTTTTAGTGATGAGAAATGCTTGATCCGAAGAAAATAAAAATTTGAAATTTTCCCAACCCACCCAAGGACTTTCCCTCAAGCTAGCCAAGAACCCATCTGCTGAAATATGAAAATTTTTGAATGCTACGACATTCGCCATTACAGGTATGTAAAAGAAAAAAATCATCCAAAGCATACCCGGTACAGCCATCAGGACAAGTGCTTTATAACGCCATAGATTCATAAAAAAATGATTGAACCCCTTTCGTTTTTTCATCTAAAAACCCCTTTCGATTCATTCGCAACGTAATTATAGCGCTTTCAATAATAAGAATAAATAAACAAAGTATAGGGAAAATGAAACAAAGTATAGGAGAGGTTGTGAATTCAGCGTTTTGGCCTGAGTATTAGAGAAAAAAACGGGAAAATAGTTCCTCATATTTTGCCGTTTTTTGAGCTAATACCGAGGGTCAGCTGATTGAACACCGTTTATCAGAGGTTGTGAATTCAGCGTTTTGGCCTGAGTATTAGGGAGATCGTGTCCTTACTATCTAACTCTGAGTCACAAGGAACAATGGGGACTGTGACAAAAGTCTTGTCACAGTCCCTTATTCCGAACAAACGGTGTTCCAGAAGTAGCTTCTACGGAAATAAGCCGAAATTTCACAAAAAAGCCATCCGAAAGTCAGACGGACAAGTCTGCTTTTCAGATGGCGCTACAACTACTCTGCTTATTCTTTTAGCTATCCATTCAATTATTTTTCTCTCACTTGTTCTAGCTCTTCTTTGGTCATGGGTCGATATTGCCCTTTATTCAAATCTTTAGGCAGCCAAAATTTTCCCATACGGATTCTTTTTAAATATAAGACTTCTTTTCCTACTGCTTTGACCATTCGCTTAACTTGGTGAAACTTTCCTTCATGCAAAATCAGACGGATAATTGAAGTTTCTGTCTCTTGATCTACTTGATCAATTTGGAGTTTTGCCGGCAATGTCTGCTCATCGCCATCAATAATCAGTCCTTCTGCAAATAAACGGATATCTTCTTCTGTCATTATACTGCTAACCTCAGCTAGATATTCTTTCTCCACATGTTTTTTAGGTGATAGTAACTGATGGGCAAACACCCCGTCATTCGTTAAAATCAAGAGGCCCTCTGTGTCTTTATCTAATCGGCCGACTGGAAAAAGATCTTCCCGATAATCCTGGTCTTCCAATAAATCGATTACGGTTTGATCATGATTATCCTGAGTAGCAGAAATGACTCCTGCAGGTTTATGCAAAATGTAGTAAAAATCTTTTTGATACGTAATGATTTCTCCTAAATAAGTAACCGCATCTTCGAATTCATTTACTTGCGCTTTATCGCTTTTCACCACTTGTCCATTGACTTCGATCGTTCCTTTTTTGATCAATCCTTTGACTTCTTTGCGGCTGCCAAGTCCCATATCTGCTAAAAACTTATCTAAACGCATGCGTTTCCCCCATTTCAAAAGAGCATCAATCTAGCTCTTCCGATTCACTTATTTTATTTTTAATTTATGTCGTAAACGCGCTATTCCTGGTCCTAGTAGTCTTTCTGCCAAGCGGATTTTCAAAGCTAAATAACCATACACTAAAGCCCCTATACCTGCTACTACAAGAATCAACAATAGAGACTGGAATTTGCTATCTTCGTTTAAAAAAGCACCAAAAATCATCTTTGTGATCCACGAAGCCAAAAGCATAATCAAGGTAAGAATAAAGATCAGCAATGTCCTGCGCCAGACAAAACTTGGTTTAAAGCGGGCTACTTCATGGATTCTCTTTAAGATCAAGGTACAAGACACAGCAAATCCGATCATTGTCGCCAATAAAGGGCCGTATACTTCAAATAAACGAATGGCTGGGTATTGAAGAAGGAGTTTCACTAGAAATCCAATAACCAAATAATTAATTGCCGCCTTGTTTTCAAACATTCCTTGCAGCATGTTGGAAACTAGCATATAAAGTCCTAGGAAGAGTCCTACAAAACTTGCTTGGATCAGTACATTACTTCCTAGAGAATCCGGTGTATAAAATAATGTATTTAGCGGATAGGCAAGTAACATAACACCAAATGTCGCCGGAAACATAAAAAATGAAAACAACTGTAAATTTCCGCTTGTCAATTTTGCCAGGCCTACTCGATCTTTCAACGTAACAGCTTCTGTAATCAACGGTAACCCAGTAGACGCGATCGATGTTGCCAATGCGATAACTACCATCGTCAACTTATCTGGATTGGCACTAAAAATCGAAAAAAGATCCAGTAACTGTGCATTGGAATACTCGGTGGATGCAGACATGATCTTCATAAAAGTGAACTGATCGACTAATTTGAAGATCGTTACCCCTGAACCCACAATAATAAACGGAATCGCTTCTTTAACGGTATCTAACAACAATTCCTTCGTTGCAATATTTACTTTGTTTTCGCTGTAGTGAATAAACGCCGATGTATACGCTTGATGTTTCTTCAAAAAATACAAAAGGACAAGAATACTTGCTAGCATACCGATAAATGCCGCGAAAGTTGATTGCGTGACCGCCGTCACATAGTCACCATCCATGACTTTCATGATGATGAATGTAGCCAATAGCATATAAAAAATACGTGCCACCTGTTCTACAATCTGCGACAGCGCATAAGGCATCATCTCTTGATTGCCTTGAAAATACCCTCGTATCACACTCATACAAGGAAAAACCAATACAGCGATACTCAAAGAACGCATCGTTGGAATCAGTTCTTCTCCGCCACCAGAAGCATGAGCTAGCCAAGGAGAGGCGATGTACATGAACAAAGCAAACAACAGGCCTAACCCGCCCATCATCTGTAATGCACGGATAAATAATCGTCGTGAAGTGCCATATTCATTCAATGAATTATAGCGTGCAGTTTGTTTTGCAATCGCAGCAGGTATTCCTGCTGTAGAGATCAGTAGAAACAATGCATATATATTGTATCCCATATTGAATAATCCATTGGCAGCCTTAGCATTTTCGCCCATCCAAGCATACCAGGGAATGATATAGACAGCGCCTAGCAATCTTGAAATGATATTACTGGCGGTCATCCAAGCAGAGCCTCGTGCCATTTTTTCTTGCGGTGTTAATTGATCTAATGCTGGTTTTCTTTGATTATCCATCGGTCAGATTCCAACTTTCTACAAAACATTACTATCATTTTAATTGGTAAAACAGAAACTGGCAATCGATTTTATATAACTTTTATAAGAACAATCGTTTTTTTGAATTCGGTTTCGTTTTTTTGGTAAAGTAAAGAAATATACAGCCTTTTATGGCTAACATTTATAGGAGATATCAATGACACAAGAAATAAAAAAACTACCCGTTATATTTTTAGGTCTTTTCTTTATCACAGTTGGATTGAATTGGTTCTTGCTCCCTCACGATATAGCTTCCGCCGGAGTGGGCGCCATCGGACATTTAGTTGAAACGGCCTTTTCTATCCAACGCTCAGTTACTGTTTGGAGCATCAACCTTATGATGCTGCTTCTAGCCGCTGTCCTATTAGGAAAATCAGTATTTTTTAAGACTGTAGCGGGAAGTCTGCTTTTTCCTGTTGTTTTAGAGATTGTTCCAAAAGTGGAAATGATCTCCTCACATTTCTTTTCACTGATTTCAGGAAGTCTTTTGTTCAGTCTTGGGGTTTACACATTGTACACAGTCGGGGCCTCAAATGGCGGTATAACGATACCGCCGATTATTTTCCACAAATTTTTTCGGCTTCCAATGCCGCAAGGACTTTTACTTACCAATAGTCTTATCGTCTTTTTGAATTATTATGTTTTTGGATTGTTGGAGACACTATTCGTTCTCCTATCTATTACAGTCAGTTCATTGTTTATGAAAATACTCATCCGCTTGTCCCCTGTGTCAAGAAAATTTGAATAAAGCTGGATTTTGTCATAGCGGAAACAAACGATATATTAAAAAGAGTGTGCTATAATAAATCAAGAAATTGAATGAAGCGAGGGATCAATCAATGAGCTTCTCTTTAGAAGACATCCGTCATTTACTATTAAAAGAAAATCTATTAAAAGAATTTGTTTCAACAAGAGGCTGGCATCTTAATGTACCAGAAAAAGCTGAATTTCTTCAGCTAAGTTATGATTCAAGAAAAGCTGATGCTTCTACTTTGTTTTTCTGTAAAGGAATGAATTTCAAAGAAGAATATTTGGATTCAGCAATCGAACAGGGTATTCAATATTATGTATCAGAACAACCATACGAAAATTCAGCAGTAGGAATCATCGTAACGGATATCCGTAAAGCAATGGCGCTTCTTGCTATGGCTTTTTATGACTATCCGCAAAATAAATTGAAAGTGATCGGATTCACTGGAACAAAAGGTAAAACAACTGCTGCGTACTTTACAAAAGCAATCTTGGATCACACAACAAATAAAAAAACAGCATTGCTTTCTACTATGAATACAACGTTAGATGGCAAAACATATTTCAAATCCCATTTGACAACGCCTGAGTCATTAGATTTATATCGTATGATGTCAGAAGCAGTTGAAAATGGTATGACTCATCTAGTGATGGAAGTTTCTTCACAAGCTTACAAAACACAACGCGTATACGGCTTGACTTTAGATGTCGGAATCTTCTTGAATATCTCGCCTGACCATATCAGTCCGATCGAACATCCGACATTTGATGACTATTTCTATTGCAAGCGACAATTGATCTTGAATTCAAAAACAGTTGTTTTAAATCATGAAAGTGACTATTTTGATTTACTTAGGGAAACAGCCGATCTATTCCAGATTCCAACGATCACTTATGGTCGTTCGGAAGAAAGCAATTATCAAGTGATCCGTTCAGATAAAGGTACTCACGGTTTTACTTTATCTTCTCATGAAGATCGCTTAGCTATCTGCGATACTGCTTATGATATTTTGCTGGCTGGAGGATTCAACCAAGAAAATGCAGCCAGTGCGATCATTGCCGCAGCACTAACAGGTGCCTCCAGTCAAGATGCACAAGACGGATTAAAAGAAGCTCGTGTACCAGGCCGAATGGATCAATTGATCCAATCCAATGGAGCGCATGTCTATGTGGACTACGCACATAATTATCTAAGCTTGAAAACATTGCTGGAATTTGCCAAAAATGAACATCCAGATGGCCGTGTAATTGTTGTATTAGGCAGCCCAGGAAACAAAGCAATCTCCCGTCGACATGATTTTGGAAAAGTGCTATCAGAAACAGCTGACATCGCCTTTTTGACGGCAGATGACCCAGCATTTGAAGATCCGAAAAAAATCGCGGAAGAAATCAATGAAGCAATTACTAATCCAGATTTGATCGTTCATTATGAAATGGATCGTCCTGAAGCGATTCGACGCGCTTTAGCAGAAAGCGCTCCGCAAGATTCAGTCGTTATTGCGGGAAAAGGCGTGGATCCCTATCAAAAAATCAATGGTGTAGATGAACCTTATGAAGGGGATTATGCAATCGTGAAGCGGTTGATTGAAGAATAATAGTATTTATATACTAGTGGTTTCCCATTTCTAAGAAAAAAAGGGACTGTGATTTTTTGTCACAGTTCCTTTTTTCTTAGAAATCATTTTAACTTTTCACTAGCTAATTCTGCTGCCTTTTCTCTTTCTTCATTTAATAATTTATTATCATAGAATTTGATAAATGGGAACCAGATAATGAATGCGATGATTGCACAAATGACTGCTAACACAGCCGCTTTCCAATCACCACCACTACCAACAAATGCTCCGATCCCGACTGGTGAACGCCACGGCATCTGTGCAAGCATCGGTTTGACGATTTCCAGCCGAATGGCAAAATAAGCGAGTGTAGCAGAAGCCATCGGAGCTAAGAAAAACGGAACCGCTAAATAGGGATTGTAGACGATTGGCATCCCGAAAATGATTGGTTCATTGATATTGAATAATCCTGGTACAAGTGAGGCTTTTCCTAACACTTTCAGCTGATCAGATTTCGCGAGGAATGCAATAAAGATGATCAATCCTAAAGTCGCACCTGATCCACCAACGGTTACATAAGAATTGTTGAATTCTCCTGCCAACGGATAATTTGCGCCTTGTGCGTTAGCTGCCATATTAGCTAATACGATCGGGGTCAAGAAAGAAGTGATGATATTCGCTCCATGGATCCCTACGATCCACAATGCATGGATCAAGAAATAAATCACCATGACACCAAGCCATGTATTCGTCAACTGCGTAACAAACCCAAATGGGATAGCAATCATTTTGAAGATATCCGTTCCTAGTGCAACTAATAATCCATTGATGATCATCACCACAAACGCAATGACAAATGTTGGGATCAGAGCAGTGAAAGAACGAGAAACTCCTGGCGGAACAACATCTGGCATTTTTATGACCCAATTTCTTTTGACACACATACAATACAATTCGACCGCAATAATCGACATAATAATAGCTGTAAAGATTCCTGAAGTTCCTAAACGTTCGACAAAAGAGCCCATCCTAATACCATTTACTACAGTTTCTGTCTCATTGATAGAAGCAATCAAGCTGATTTTACCATCAGTCATGATCAATTCAGGGATACACATAAAGAATGCAAAAACAGATAGTAATGCCCCCGTGAGCGGATTAACATTTAATTTTTGTTCATCTCGTTCAATTGACGTTAATTCATAAGCAAACACAATGGCAAAGTAAATAGATAAAATCCCCATCGTCATTGTATTGACGATCATGTACAAGTCACTAACTTTGAAAAAAGTTGCATTAAAAAATCCTTCTAAAAATGGGAACGGTAATGGCAAAATATTTAAAACCAAAAACATCGAGCCTACGATCGTGAAAGGAATAGAAGCCATCCCCGCTGCCATGACAGCCCGAACGATTTTAAGTTGCGCAATTTTCCCCATAGGTCCCATCAGGTATTTCTGCAAAAAATCAAACATTAGTTATTCTCCTTTCCTAAATATAACGCTTTTTCATATTGTTTAATACGGATATACTGTTGGTCTTGGTTGAGTGAAATTTTCTTTAAACGATACTGTATAAATGCACTGGTAAAAATACCGCTTACAACAAGAATGAAAACAAATAACTGTCCTCCATTGTTATTTGCCATAAAAGGATACAAGAGTGTAAATCCTGAGGTAAACAACACTGGAATCAATAATAAATTAAAGACACCCTGGAACAAAAAATACCACTTTGTCCATGGAACGTTCGTTTGGTGTTTTCGATAAAGCTTTACTTGTTCTCCTACTGCAGGCAAAATAGCTAAAATCAGAATCATCGGTAAACTACTTCCTAAACTTTTAGCTGATAGAAGCAGAATCATCCATTGCATGTTCATGAAAAAGAAAAAGGCAGTCAGGTAACGTACGATTAGATAACGATTGAAATACATGTTTTTCAAACTAAGTTGCTTTTTTTCTAATTCGATTTTCCTTTTTACTGTATCTTGCACAATGTCCCTTCCTTTCTATTTATTTTTTTGATACAAATAATTCATTTCCTGTGCAACTTCCAATAATGTCATCGTCGTCATTAGATGATCTTGTGCATGGACCATGATAATTTCCATTTCTATTTTTATCCCGCTGGCATATTCTTTTAGAAGTTGGGTTTGTGATCGATGAGCATGAAGAATCTCTTCATTTGCTTGTCGCAACTTCTCTTCTACTTCTTCAAACATCTCCTTACGCATCGAGCGAAATGCTTCATGTATCAGTGTCCGTGCATTTCCGCTATGGAAAATGATATCAAAAGAAGTCACTTGTAGTGTTTCACTGTTTATTTTTTCAGCCATCTGTTTTCCTCCTTATTCGATCAGTTTGATAAATTTACTGCTGAAATTCTCAAAAATAGGTTCAGCTAAGATTTCCTGCTGTACTTTTAGCTGGTCAACTAACCTAACGATTGCTTTAGTCACGACCGTAATTCCTTCATTTTCGATATAAGAAGGCGAAACTAAAAAAACAAAATGGATTTCTTGATATTGATCCCACTGCATCCCAGAAGGAATCAATGCAACGGCTACCTTTGTTTCGATTCCAACTGGAACAGCGGGATGTGGGACTGCCACTGTATCACTGAATATGATTTGTCCCATATTTTCACGTTGCTGGATCTGCTTTCGCATTTCTCTTATATATCCTTCTTCTTCATTTATGCTCAGCTTTTGCAGCAAATCATGAAGAACTTCTTCCTTTTTCGGTTCGTACGTATAAGTCTTGAAAAACTTTTCAGATAGCTGTTCGGTGTAAATCTGCTTTTTTTGCTGTAGAGAAAATGCTGGTATCGGTCTATCTGAAGAATGATAGGGTATAGATTCTCCAATTACCTTTCGTATTTTATGAACATCATCTTCATTCAAAAAAATACTGACATGTAAAACTGGAATTTTGAAAAACATTGTCGAAAGATCATATAGAAGAAATAATCAGGTCGATTCCTTTTAAAGTTGTTTCATTGATCTCATAATAGCCTTTTACACTTACCACTGTAATATTTTTACCGAATTCACTGACTACACGATTTTTTAATAGTTGGGCACTGCCGTAACCCGTTGCACAGATAATCAATGCATGTAGTTTATGCGCAGCTCTTTCTTTTTCCAATGCCGCCATGAGATGCAAAGCCAAATAGGCCCATTCATCTTCATTGATGGTATAGTTTTTCAAAGCCGGCATGTTGCTGAAATGCCTTTTTACTGCGTCAAAGACTTTGGGATTTTCTTTCTTTATCTCCTCAGTCAATGGGTTCTCAATGCGAATACCTCGGCTCAATCGAATCATCATCGGTGACAAATGATCGAGTAGTCCATTGAAAAGCTGGAGATCCTCTACTAATGAAAAATGAAATTCCTGAGACAATCTTTTCAGAACTTTGGCTAATTCCTTTGATAGTTCCTGATCATTTTTATTTTCTTTGTGATTCGACTTAGCCATGAGATGTAATGTCAAATAAGCAATTTCTTCTTCGGGAAACGATACACCTGCGATTACCTCAATACGTTGAACGATCCGCTGCGCCACTTGATACTCTACTCGCTTAGAAACTTCTTGTTCGATGCCTAATTCCTTGATTTCAAACCCTTCTCGGAGCCGTTTGATCCCCAAAGCCAAGTGTAAAGTCAGATTCTGTATGATAAAATCCGAAACTTTTAACTTAGCTTCTCTTGTTTCATCGAGAATGATAATGACTAGCTCTTCAAAACTGATGTCTGGGAAAAAACGGCTTTGTCCTAAATATTCTTTCAATGAATTTCCATAATGGTTTCCAAAAAAAGTATCCATGATAAAATGCCTTCGGTTTCTTTCTTCCCCTTCGATCCATGTCCCTTGACCATGCTTAGAAACGATTTTTAGTGAATATGGAATCAATCGCTCCTTGATTTCTTGCATGTCCTTTGTCAAACTGGAACGACTGATATAAAGCTCTTCTGCCAAATCATCCATAAAAAGAATGGCATCTTCCAAAAGCAATTGGTTCAATATATACTTTTGTCGATCTTCGGACTCATAAAATCCTTGCGGTTCTCTAGCATATCCAGGTACTATTTCTTGCCGACTCAAAAACAAGTCAAATGTCAGTCTTTGTAAAATATGCAGTTGGTAGCCATAACCTGGTTTAGCAATGATCTTACCTCCGTTTTTTTCTACTAACTCTTTGATCCGCTGCAAGTAATTACGGATTGTCCGATCAGATAATAACAATTCAGAAGCTAAACGTTGACTGGTGACATACTCCTTCTTGTGATCAATCAAATATCTCAACAGCAATTTTTCCTTCTGTTTCATTATCATCCACTCCTATTCCATCATATGTTCTCTTCGATCACCTCTGCTAACTTCTGGATGCCTGTAGGGATTGGGACATACGCTTGGAAAGGGATACTAACAACAGGCTTTCCAACAGATTCTCCTAATTTTTTGAATTTATCCAAAAACATCGTCGTTTGCGGGCTGATCAGAAATAAATCAAAATCACTATTCTTAATCATATTATCGCCTTCTGTAGCTGAAACTGCATCTACGAGTACCTCTTCTCCTTTTTGCTTAAAGAAATCCGTTGTCTTTGAGGCCATCATCGAGGATGACATTCCTGCCGCACAAATAATCAATGCTTTTTTCATAAATCAATCACTCCTTTTATTTTTATAAACCAAGCATATATTGCAAGCGTTTTCTATTCAAAATATATATTTCCGTAGCATTGCGGAAAAAATGTGTATCATATCTTGAATAATAATTTCTGGCACCGTGATATACTAGTGATAGAATTTTTTCAGGAGGGGATTTAGTGAGTATCACAGTGAATATTTTGTATACAAGTACAAATGGACAAGCCAGAAAATTTGCAGAAGAAATGGTCGAAAGAAACATTGTCAAAGCGATTCGTGCAGAAGAAGGAAACGAGAAATATGACTATTACTTTCCACTAGAAGATCCAGAATCTCTTTTACTGATCGACCGTTGGAAAGATGAAGAAGCAATCGAAAAGCATCACAAATCCGAAATGATGGCCCAAATAAACGAACTCCGTAAAAAGTATAAATTAAAAATGAAAGTCGAACGTTTCACTGATTTACCGTAAAAAGATACACATGGAATGATAGCAATTTATCATCCATGTGTATCTTCACTTTTTCCTTATTTTTTATTCGATCTCATCTAATGATTCAAACCGTGTTTTTCTCTTATTTTTCGGATAAGTATTTCAGTCACCCCAATATACATGATTCCTAAACATACCCCAAGGATATTCTCAAAAATGCGGATCGTTACTGCTCCTGGAACCCCGAATAAACTGGCAGTGATTGCCAAAGCACCAAAACAATTAAAAACTGTTTTATATCTATAGGTAGAACAAACACCTAAAGCTAGACCACCTAATATACCGATCCAGTTAAAAGGAATAAATTGGCTGATACCAATAAATAAAACACATCCAATCAATGAGCCAATGATTCGGTCTACTGCTCGTTCTTTGAAACCAATCGACATCAATCCATAGCTAGATACAATAGAAGAAAATGCAAACCCTGCCCACATCAATCGCTGAAAAGGGACATACTCTCCTGCAACGATCAAAAGACTAATGCCAAATGCATAGATGAGCATCCAAATTTTTTCCTGCGAATACATGCCTTTCAAAAAAATCTCTTTAAACAAGCTTTTGTCTTTGTTCTTTTCTCGATGTTTTCTGTAAAGGAGAACTGAAAACCAACAAAAAAGCAAAAATAATAAGCTACTTGTTTGTGTAAAGAAATTCTTGTTCAACGAATCTTTAGGTAACGAATAAACAATAAAAAGATATGAAAAGCCGTACAAAGAAGCATTCCCCATTTTGGGATCACTAGCGGTTGCCATTAATATGCTGCTTAGTAAAATAAAATGAATCAACATGCCCATAACTGACCATTTGATCAGCTGGACATACGGTGCTACTAATAGTGAGAACATGACGATTGCTAAACCTATGATCGAATGGGAAATCTTATAACCAAAGTCAACAAAACGAATACTCATCAACATACAGAATAAAACCACAGCGTATGGTTTATGCTTCGATTCAAATAATGTTGTAATTATAATGATAAAACAAATGGCAAACAATACGATGAATAATGATCGTAAAAACAATGAACAAATATACATGCACTTTTCTTTTTTAGAAGCTGCTTCTCGTATTTTTTGTTTTAAAATAAACGGATCTAGTTGTAGAGACTGATAAAAATTCACCTGTGGTCGTCCTTTCTTTTTACTTTTATTTTTTACAGTCATCTATGACAGGTTGTAAATACTATGGAACATCATATGGCGTTGCCATTTTCTTGTCAACTATTTTTCCTATTCATGTTTTTATAAAAAAACATATCGTTTTCTTGTATGATTAAATCACCACAAAATAAACAACTGAGAGAACGATGTGCTTTATGAATGGTTCTATCAAAAAAATTCTGAGATCAATAGACAAAAATTTGATGATTACAGAGGTCTCTTATGAAAACTTACAGAAGAAAAAAACATTGATCGTTGCTGCAGTTCTCTCCCCTGCTCCATGTGTCTGTAGAAATTGTGGTTCTGCTGTGGTAGATGGAAATAGGAACTTAATGGTGGTGAAAAACAAGAAGAAGGAAACCATTGTCCACTTTGAATAATATAATCATATGCCAATGGTTATACGCCTAAAAAAGCAGCGCTATACCTGTAAAAACTGTCGAAGCCACTGGACCGCTCAAAGTTATTTTATCCGTCCAAGGTACTCGATTTCAAAACATGTCAGACATAAAATCACTTCTTTACTGATTAAAAAAGTGTCGTTATTTTTTATTTCGAAAAGTTGTTAGGTATCTTTGACAACCGTTATTCGCACATTGAAAGAGTTGAAAAGCTATTTACCAAAGTCTTCCAAAAGAATTCTGTCTTGAGTGTTGAGGGTTGTGAATTTCGTTCTCACGTTTCCGTTGAGGATAAACTGAGTTTTATTTCCGCGGATGGCGAGACAGAAAAATTAATCGAGAAAATTTACCTACACAAAAAATTCCTCGATTAACAAACTATTTCCTTAGCTGAACTAATCCCAAAGAAATAGAATTCTTAGTTACAGACATGAACGCCACCTACTTTCAGCTCACCAAACGTGTTCTAACAAATACGAAATTGGTGATTGATCGATTACTTGGTTTTTCCACGCCTTTCAAGGAGGCGTAACCTTTATTCACGAGTTGGTTGAAGCTTTTCGAGAACAAAAGATCCGACTTGTTTTTCTCCTTATTGACAAAGAGCCATTAAAACTAGAGAAAAAATTACAAGTGATCGCTGATTATTTGTAGAAAGAAAATCAAAATATTACCCAATGGATAAACTTGAGTCATTAGGCAAAAAACACTGCGAAACTCAAGAATGATTTTCGCAGTGTTTTTGTATATTTTTTATTAACTAGTATTACTACAAAGGTTTATTTTTCACTTCTCAACGCAGCACAAAATTGTCTTTACTTATTTACTGGTTGGGTTCAACCTTCTCTATTCCGATACTAATATTTGTTTGTATCCCCCTTCTAAAATCGGTAGTTTCCATTCAATTGATGGGTACTAGTTGATTTTAAAAACTATGCTTATTCAATTTTTTATTTTAGCTCATATATTTCGTTTCTTTCTAAATTTTATACTGATGAAAACAAGTAGCACACCCAATATTGACAATATAAACTGGCTAATGATGGTTTCTCCAGTTTTTGGAAGATGCTTATTCCCACTGCTTGTTGGATTGTTTCCTCTTGTATCTGAGCTATCAGCAACTTTTCTATTCTCTTTTGTTAAAAAGATTGCCACTTCTTGTTCTTTTTCGATCTTAAAAGTTACTGGTGTCGCATCCAATTTATACCCCGTTGGCGCTTGAGTTTCTACCAGCTGATACACTCCTGGTGCTAAGCCGTCAATTGCCAGTTTTCCATCTTCTCCTGTAGTTAGACCGGTTTGTAGTGTTGCTCCTTCTCGGTTCTGTAACTCAAAAACAGCTCCTTGCAGGACTTCCCTGCTTTGGTCATCGATCTTTGTCAACACGACACCGCCTGGTGTAAGTCGGTTTTCTTTCGTCAATTCTACCACCGCTGTCTGACTTCTTTCAATCTCAAACTCGATCGGTGTCGCATCCAATTCATACCCCGTTGGCGCTTGAGTTTCTACCAGCTGATATGCTCCTGGTGCTAAGCCATCTATCGCCAGTTTTCCATCTGCTCCTGTGGTTAGACCGGTTTGTAGTGTTGCTCCTTCTCGGTTCTGTAACTCAAAAACAGCTCCTTGCAGGACTTCTCCGCTTTGGTCATCGATCTTTGTCAACACGACACCGCCTGGTGTAAGTCGGTTTTCTTTCGTCAATTCTACCACCGCTGTCTGACTTCTTTCGATCTCAAACTCGATCGGTGTCGCATCCAATTCATACCCCGTTGGCGCTTGAGTTTCTACCAGCTGATACACTCCTGGTGCTAAACCGCCAATTACCAGTTTTCCATCTGCTCCTGTGGTTAAACCTGACTGCAGAACGGTTCCATTGGCATCTTGTAACTCAAAAACAGCTCCTTGCAGGACTTCCCTGCTTTGGTCATCGATCTTTGTCAACACGACACCGCCTGGTGTAAGTCGGTTTTCTTTCGTCAATTCTACCACCGCTGTCTGACTTCTTTCAATCTCAAACTCGATCGGTGTCGCATCCAATTCATACCCCGTTGGCGCTTGAGTTTCTACCAGCTGATACACTCCTGGCGCTAAACCGTCAATTGCCAGTTTTCCATCTGCTCCTGTGGTTAGACCGGTTTGTAGTGTTGCTCCTTCTCGGTTCTGTAACTCAAAAACAGCTCCTTGCAGGACTTCCCTGCTTTGGTCATCGATCTTTGTCAACACGACACCGCCTGGTGTAAGTCGGTTTTCTTTCGTCAATTCTACCACCGCTGTCTGACTTCTTTCGATCTCAAACTCGATCGGTGTCGCATCCAATTCATACCCCGTTGGCGCTTGAGTTTCTACTAGCTGATACACTCCTGGTGCTAAGCCGTCTATTGCCAGTTTTCCATCTGCTCCTGTGGTTAGACCGGTTTGTAGTGTTGCTCCTTCTCGGTTCTGTAACTCAAAAACAGCTCCTTGCAGGACTTCCCTGCTTTGGTCATCGATCTTTGTCAACACGACACCGCCTGGTGTAAGTCGGTTTTCTTTCGTCAATTCTACCACCGCTGTCTGACTTCTTTCGATCTCAAACTCGATCGGTGTCGCATCTAATTCATATCCTATTGGCGCTTGAGTTTCTACCAGCTGATACACTCCTGGTGCTAAGCCGTCTATTGCCAGTTTTCCATCTGCTCCTGTGGTTAAACCTGACTGCAGAACGGTTCCATTGGCATCTTGTAACTCAAAAACAGCTCCTTGCAGGACTTCCCCGCTTTGGTCATCGATCTTTGTCAACACGACACCGCCTGGTGTAAGTCGATTTTCTTTCGTCAATTCTACCACCGCTGTCTGACTTCTTTCGATCTCAAACTCGATCGGTGTCGCATCCAATTCATATCCTATTGGCGCTTGAGTTTCTACCAGCTGATACACTCCTGGCGCTAAACCGTCAATTGCCAGTTTTCCATCTGCTCCTGTGGTTAAACCTGACTGCAGAACGGTTCCATTGGCATCTTGTAACTCAAAAACGGCTCCTTGCAGGACCTCACCACTGCCTTCAGCACGTTTAATTAGTTCAACACCACCCGTATCAAGGATGTTTTCAATGGTTAACGTCACTTCTTCTATGGAGTATTCATTTATAAAAACATCATGTATCGTCGCATCTAAAAGATACCCTTCCGGTGCTTCTGTTTCTCGGACTTGATAGCTACCTACAGGAAGCGGTTCACTTAAAAATTCTCCGTTTTCTGCCGTTATACCTTCTTGTATCACTTGTGAATCGCTTGATAAAATTTCAAATTTTGCTCCTGCCAGCCTTTGGCCATTCTCATCAGTTTTAATTACTTTAATACGCCCATCGATTTTCCTTGTTCTTACAGTACTCGTATTCAATCGACTGTCACTATTCACAAGCGTTGCAAAGTTTAAAATTTGATCGCCGACCGCATACGCCTCTACATTGACCTTAAAAGAGAGGGTAAAACTTGTCGGACCACCAATCGTATTATTCGCACTGAAACGAACTATTCCATTATTGACTTCGGCATCAATGAAAGAGGGAATATCTGATAGAAATGACACAAATTCCATGCCTTCTTCCAAAACATCTTCAATAACAAGTGTATTGCTTGTTCCAGAAAACATCGAGACATGCAGAGTATACGTTAGTTCATTTTCATTGAGATTGATAACATTTTTGTCCACACTTTTTCTTAAAGAGATTGCCGGAAGATTACTTTCAGGGATTCTCAAGCGGTAGTCTCGGCTCATTACCAGATTATTGTAGGTCATACTCGCTCGATTCCGAGAAAACCCATCCTCTTGTCTTCCTTCATTGAACAAGTCGACATCGGTCACTTCAAGAGCATATTCAATAAAATACGATTGACCCTCTGCTAGATTACCAAAGTCCACAACAAGTGTATTCGTTTCCTTATTAAAAGATACTTTGTCCACAAATTCCTCGGAAACATAATGAGTTCTAACGTTTGCTTCACCTGGATTCGTTACTTCTGCGATCCGAACCCCACCTGAAATAGGTTCTCTATTTCCAGTGGAACTCCATGTAGTCGGATTCGGTGCCAAAGTTGTTCCTTGCGGTAGTACATCGGTAACCACTACACCGTCTTTTCGTGATCCTTCATAATTCACCTGCAAAATAAATTTATTACTGTTGGTCACGTCTTGCCCGTCAATCAGCAGATTCCCAAGATTTCCTTGGCTGTCGATTTCTCTAGAGCCATAGTATAATTTCGAAAAAATGGGTCTTGATGAAGGAATAGGTGTAATTGAAAACTCCGTGTTTGCTGCTCGCTCAGCATAAGTAAGACTCACTTGAAAGTCATTATTTGGTTCAGTACCGCCTGATTGAAAGAAAGCAACTTCAAACGTGATACTGAATGTATACGACTGAGCGGCTTCATTTAATCCTTCATAATCAAAGGTAAATGGAAAAACAACGTCTGTGCCTTCTTGGTAAAATGCCAGTGGCTTTAAAGGTGAATCACCAGCGACCTCCACTCTAATGAACTCAATTAAGCCAATCGATGCTCTAGGAACTCGTACGACCATCTCCCCATATTCTTCAAGAATATCGCCAGCGCCTCCTTGAATGTATCCCTTTAACGTTTGTGTATGCCTGCTCGGCAAAGTGGGGCGCTCAGCAGAGATGCCGATGTCATAATTCAAGAACTCCTCTTGTCTTTCAAACTGAGATTCCTGCGTCATAGATGGCTCAGATGATCTCGCTTCATTAAAAGATTCACTTAAGCTTTCTTCTGGTATATTAAAAGATTTACTTGCGCTTTCTTCTGGTACATTAAAAGACTCACTTGTGCTTTCTTCTAGTACACTGATTTCTATTGAGACCGTATTTGATTGAATATCACCGCTTCTTGCGGTCAATTCGTATTTACCTGAATGCTGGGAAGAATAAGTAATCAGACGTTCGTAATCATTGAGTTGCTTCACTTCCCCTTCAATCAAATCCTCACTCTTATCAATGACCAATGCATTTAGCAGGTCTGGTGTTCCTCTGACTCGCAACTGGAACTGCTCACCCAAAGCAGCCTCTTCTTGATCAACTTCGATCGTCAGCGAACGCTCTGGCTGTTCTGCTAAAGACTCAGCTAGAACCGTTATGTTCCCAAATTGATTGATCACAATAAGCATAACTAGAAACATACTTAACAGTTTATGAAATTTGTTCCTCACTATTACTCCCCCTTATAATTTTGACTAAACAACAAGGTACCCGATAATTTTCTAAAAAGATTCCCCAACTCAAAATGGCTGCGTTACCTCCCTCGTATTTTCGGTTCAACTCAAGCGTTGCAATGTAAGCTGTAAACAAAGCTAATGATTGCCGATTGTCTTCTGTTGATTGATTCGATAGCTTTGTATGACTTTTAGTTGTCCGTGTGGCTTAACCATAATTATGATTTCACGATTCCTCCTGCCAGTGCCTTGCACAAGCTGGAGCGTAACCCTAATAGTTGTTTTGTTAATGTACTTATATACTTTTATACTTTTCCATTAGAAACAATCACTAAATCGTTGATACCAAGGTCAGACTCTAGAATTTCATCAGTGAGTCCCTGTATTGGTTAACCTTCATCAATCCCAAAAAAATATATCAATGCTTAGCATCAAAATGAATATATAGTTTAGAATACTTGGGATTCATCGTTAACTGATCGCTTATTTGGCCATATTATTTGGCACTTGGTTCAACTAAACGCATTTAGGATGTTCCTTCATTCTCGTCATGGATGTTCTCAAACCGTCATTACTAATAAACTGTCCACCGAATCGATGGTTCATTTCTTGCATTTCCCACATCCAATTACTCTTTTTGCTCTTTATTTGGGCGTAGTTTTACTTTCTTAACTTGTATCGTCTTCCATCAACTCCTTAATCATCTTCTTAGCTTTATTGGCTCGGTTTCCTTGTAAAAGGTATCTACAAATAGTGACAATCTGTATTAAATCTTCATCATTTTCTGTAATGTCAATAATTTCTATATTCTGTACCATATATTGCGAAGTGTTTCACTAAGTTCATAACCGAAGCGGATTAAACAACTTTTGTATAGAATAACTACCTTTTCTATTTTTCCATTGGTAATTCTGTCTATTAATTGGTTTAATCCTTTTGTTGTAGTTGATTCCACTACTAAGATGATTCTCTCGAATTTTAAAGCTTGAAGATGTATTGCTATTTTTGCTAACTGGCGTATTTGCAACTATTTTTCCCTTCTATTTCTTCCTTCATTGATTCACCTCTAAAATTACTATCCATAAAAAATTGCATAAATGACAATAGAATTTATATTAGTCATACTGCTTTTTAACGCAGCCAATTCCAGAAAAACATTCGTTATACATTTGTGAATTTTTCCAAAAAATAACATTTTTGTAAAATATCGAAAAAATAAATCACTACCAGTCAACTTCTATAATATTGCCAAATCACAAATAAACTATCCATAAATAACGTGTTTTATTTTTTAAAATTTATACAAAAAAATAATCATTCTTAAAAAGAATATGTAAAAATAACAATAACCTTTGTGATTTTTCTTGTTTAAAGAATGTTAGAAGAAAAATCTCTAAATACTTATAATTATTTTATAAGCAAAAAAAAATGCTATCGGTAGTATCACCGATAGCTGAGGAAAGTCACAGTAGGGACTATTTGACTAAAAAATATGTTTATTCAATCCATCTATTTATTTTTGCCTTATTAACATATTGTAATAATGTAAGCAACAATATATTTTAAGTGTAATGCTTTTATGCACCTATTTAATTTATCATTCTCATCTGATACAATCTCACTCATAACAATATGAATTTTTCTTCTCATTAGTCTCAGTTCACCATGAATTATACATAACATCCAATACAATTATTTTTCCATACTTTTTTAAGAGGACAATTACATCGTATATATCGCTAAGAATTGCAACCGTTCCATTTTTAAAAACATGTTTCCTCTAAAAAACTAAAATTCTATCTATCCACGACTAATAATCCCCCACATTAAAACCGTAATTGAACCAGAAAAATTTTTCTTTACCTGTAACTAAAACAACCATCATTTCCGAGTTATCTTAAACACATATTTCCTACTCTTTCACTTCTATCCATGCATGATAATATTCAATTCTGATATTGTTTTCATCCGTATTCGTCAATAGATATTGGCCGATCACTTCTCCTGTTTTCCATCCTTTTTCATGCATTCTTTCTCTGATTTCTAAAATATTATTACGTTCCGCATGGTTCATCTCGGATTTCAATAAGAATCGGCGATAAACAGCCGTATCTTTTTTCTCCCAAATCACGTCTTGAGTAAATAAATGTACTTCACTAGGGTCGATAAAAAATCCATACATCGTCTGTGAACTGGAAGCTGGCATACTCATCATCCCAAAGCTTGAATAGTTAGGTAGAAATTTTTTGATTTCCACAATATCTTCAAACTCTGTTGAGATCATACAGTCAAATGGGATCTCTTCTACAGGAAATTCTTCCTCGTTTGTATCGATCATCAATTTCAACTGTTTTTTTTCGCGCCCTTATCTCTTTTTGTTTTTGTTTCATCACCACCAGTTCTTTATGGATTCTTCTTTCTGTTTCATCAAGTGTCTCATATAACTCCGTCAATGTTTTTCCATATAAATTCTTCATCTGTTTGATCGGTATATCTAATTTTCTATAAAAAACGATATCATAAAGCATAAAAATATCATCGATATCAAACAATCGATAATCATTCTCTTCTTGTCTATTTGAACGGATTAATCCTTGTTCATCCCAATAGCGGATCGTTGATTTTGGCAAATCAAATAGTTCCGATACTTGGCCAATCGTATACATTTTTTTCATTTTTTCTCACCTCTTTTCCAGTTTATTCTTTTTTCTATTGACCTTCAAGCTACTTGAAGGTATAGAATCGAAAAGTATCAGGAAAAAAGGAGGAATAATATGTCTATCTTAAAAACATTCTTACAGAAAAACAAAGGACTCGCTCTCCTTACCTTTGTGATGATCTGTTTACAAATCGCCGGTACATTAGGTGTACCAAAATTAGTAGCAAAGCTGATCGACACAGGTATAGCAAGTGCCGAAGCCTCAGTTATAAAAAAATCGGAGTTGAAATGCTGCTTGTAGCGTTTCTAGGAACAATCGCTGCAGTTGCCTCTAGTTACTTTTCAGCATTGGCATCCGCTAGGTTTGGATTCCAAACGCGGGAGAAATATTTCCGTAAATTCCAACAGCTGTCAATGAAGGATATCAGTCGTTTTAGTTCTGGATCTCTTTTGACAAGAATGACGAATGATGTCGATAATGTCCAGCAAATGATTGTTTTATTTTGCCAAATGATCTTACCAGCACCGGTTATTTGCGTTTTCACCATTCTCATGATGTTTCGTTATTCTCTGTTACTAACATGGGTTACATTGATCTCTGTTGTTTTTTATGTATGGATCGTTTATCGACTGATGAAACGAGGGGCACCTTTATCTTTGAGTATCCAGCCAAAAATGGATCGGATCACCATCACATTGAGAGAATTCTTTACTGGGATTAATATGATCCGTGCCTTTGATAATCAATCATATGAAGAAAAGCGAACGAATAAGAGCTTTGCTGACTATGCTAATCAAATGATCAAAGTGAACCGAATATTTGCTTGGGTCACTCCAATTGCTTTTTTGCTCATGGGAATCGTTTATGCTTCTATTTTGTGGTTTGGCGGAAACCTTGTAGCAGAAGGAGCATTACAAATCGGTGTCGTGACTGCTGTAGTCGAATACTCTATGCTGACACTTGCTTACTTGATGATCGCAGCTATGGTATTGGTCATTATCCCTAAATCGTTTGCCTCATTACGACGGATAGAAGAAATACTGCAAGCAGAGATCGAAATTGAGGAAGAGACGATCAAAACAGTGGCTAAACCAACCTTTGATCAGACAAATGCAGCTGCTTTTGAACATGTCACATTTAAATATACTGAAACCTCTGATCCAGTTCTAGAAAATATTGATTTCACAATACCTAAAGGAAAAACAACAGCGATCGTTGGCGGGACCGGATCTGGAAAAAGTAGTTTGGCGAAACTTCTCTTGAGACTTAGTGACCCTACGATAGGAAAAGTAACCCTTGGTGGTATTCCTCTTACTCAAATGACTCAAGAACAGATCCGCTCCCACATCAGTTATGTCCCTCAGAAGGCTTTCTTATTCAGTGGGACAATTTTAAGCAACTTGCAGATGGGAAATGAATATGCCTCAACAGAAGAGTTGTCTAAAGCGATCAAGATCGCTCAATTAGAAGAACTAGTGGACACCCTTCCTGACGGATTGGACAGCTTTGTTGCTCAAGGCGGTTCTAATTATTCAGGGGGCCAGAAACAGCGGATATGTATTGCTCGAGCGTTGATCAAACCAGCAGAGATCTATGTATTCGATGATAGTTTCTCCGCTTTAGACTATAAAACAGATGCAGCATTAAGAGCAGCCCTTCATAAACACATGTCGGAGAAAACTCTCGTGATTGTTGCTCAACGCCTCAGTACGATCCAACAAGCAGATAACATCATTGTTTTAGATGAAGGAAAAATCGTTGGACAAGGTACTCATGAAGAACTACTGTCTAATTGCCAAACTTATCAGGAGTTTGCAAAATCACAAGGAATATAGAAAGAAGGGATACGATGGAAAAGAAAAAAACGTTGAACACGCGTGCTTTGATACGTTTTTGGAAAATCATCAAACCTGAACATAAATATTTTTACGGATTGTTTCTATGCAGTTTATTCGGGAACCTATTAGTCGTAGCCATGCCCTTGATCATGGGAATCGGGATCGATGATCTCTTATCAGAAATAAGAAAAACAGGTATTGGTCAGCTTTCTTTCAGCGATATCAAACAAGCATTGCTATACCCTGTCTTATTATTGATCGGCTGTTCAGTCTTAAGCAGCATCACTTCATTTATTCAGGAACGGACAATGGCAGCGTTAAGCGAAAAGATCACATTGAGGGTGCGAAAAGAAATCACAAAAAAATTCAAAACCTTACCGATGTCGTTTTTTGACAATCATCAAGTAGGTGACATCATTAGTCGGACAACTACCGGTCTCAATCAACTTTCTCAAGTGTTATTGACAGGTATCAATCAATTTTTTACTTCTGTCGTAACAATAGCTGCTGCCGGTCTGATGCTGTTTTATATCGAAAGCAAGCTTACTTTGCTCGTCTTATTGCTGATCGTTGGCAGTTCAATTGTTACAACTAAGATTGCGAACAAAAACAAACAGATTTCTGAACAGAATCAGTATGAACTGGGTGTTTTAAATAATCGAATGGAAGAAATCTTAGCTGGTAATCTAGTGGTCAAAACATTCAATCAGCAAGCTCATGCAGAAGCTGCTATACACGAAGTAAATAAAAAGCAATACAACGCTTTTAAACGTGCTCAATTTATGAACTTTGCTATCTATCCGGCCATTCGTTTCATTAATCAACTCGCCTTCATCATAAGTGCGGTATTCGGCGCTATGCTTGTTCTATCTGGTGGTGTGACGATCGGCTTCTTACAAGCTTATCTTCAGTACATCAATCAGATTTCTGAACCAATTTCTACCGCTTCTTATGTGATCAACTCGATCCAATCCGCAATGGCAGCAATCGATAGGATATTTGAGATATTAGATGAAACAGATGAAATTCCAGACCTTCCAGATGCAAGACTTTTAGAACAACCGAAAGGAAAAATAGCTTTCAAAAATGTACAGTTTGGTTACACATCAGATAAAATATTGATGAATCAAGTCGATTTTTCAGTAAAGCCAAAACAAACGGTAGCGATTGTTGGTCCAACTGGTGCAGGAAAAACGACTTTAGTCAATCTGCTGATGCGTTTTTATGAACTGAATAAAGGAAAGATCGAATTCGACGGTCTTGATATTACCAAGCTTTCACGTGGAGAACTACGTCGTTCTTTTGGGATGGTTTTACAAAATACCTGGCTGTTTGAAGGAACGGTAGCTGATAATATCGCCTACGGGAAAATGGATACCACAAGAGAACAAATTATCGAAGCGGCTGAAATCGCGCAATGTGATCACTTTATTCGAACACTGCCAGACGGATATGATACGATCATTTCTAGCGAAAACGGTACGTTATCTCAAGGACAGCAACAATTATTGACAATTGCGCGAGTCATTCTAGCGAATCCTCCTGTCGTTATTTTAGATGAAGCAACTTCTAGCGTAGATACACGAACAGAAGCATTGATTCAGCAAGCAATGGAAGCTGTGACAAAAGATAGGACAAGTTTTGTGATTGCACACCGTTTGTCAACGATTGAAAATGCAGACATGATCCTTGTAATGAAGAATGGCGATATCGTCGAAAAAGGAACACATTCTGAACTACTCCAATCACCAACGCTTTATGCCAGTCTTTATAATAGTCAATTTCAGATAGCGTAACAAACATTATCTAAAAAGCTATCGATCATGTATGATTAGTCCATGATCGATAGCTTTTTTAAATGTACTAGTGGTGCCACTAGAAACACAAAGAATAATACTAATGATACTTTTTGGATAGCTCCTTCAGTTTCGTTCGGTAAGTAGTGACAAAAGACTTGTCACAATCCCTTTTTACGAATAAACAGAATGAAGTTCATTCTGGCCCAGATTTGATTTTGCACAACTCATCAGTCCTTATTGACAAAGAGCCAATTAATTAGCAACGATATTGACTAACTTGTTTGGTACCGCAATAACTTTTCTGACTGTTTTGCCTTCAATATATTCTTGCACTATTTCATTGGCTAATGCTGCTTTTTCTAGCTCATCTTTTCCTAAGTCTCGGGGAACATTGCTTTTCGCACGAACTTTACCGTTTACTTGGAAAACAACTTCTACTTCGTCTTCAACAAGTGCTGCTTCGTCGTATGTTGGCCATGGTGCGTAAGAAATACCACCATCATTTCCAAGGATTGCCCATAGTTCTTCACCCATGTGAGGAGCAATCGGTGCGAGTAGTTGAACAAATCCTTCGATATATTCATAAGGCAGAGCGTCCACTTTATAGGCTTCATTGATAAAGACCATCAATTGGGAGATTGCTGTATTGAAATGAAGGTTTTCATAGTCTTCTGTCACTTTTTTCACTGTTTGATGATACACTTTATCAAGCTTGCCATCATTCAATGTAGTGATACGGTCACGCATTTTATTGTTCTCATCAACGATCAAACGCCACACACGATCCAAGAATTTACGGCTTCCTTCTAAGCCATTTTCGCTCCAAGCAATCGAAGCATCTAATGGCCCCATGAACATTTCGTACATGCGCAGTGTATCTGCACCGTAAGTTTCGACTACATCATCAGGATTGACTACATTACCACGAGATTTTGACATTTTTTCGTTGTTTTCGCCTAAGATCATTCCTTGATTGTATAGTTTTTGGAATGGTTCTTTTGTAGGAACAACACCGATATCGTATAAGAATTTATGCCAGAATCGTGCATATAGTAAATGAAGTACCGCATGTTCTGCTCCACCAATGTAGATGTCAACTGGTAGCCAACGCTTCAACTTTTCATAATCTGCTAGTTCTTTTTTGTTATGAGGGTCGATATAACGCAGGTAATACCATGAGCTTCCTGCCCATTGTGGCATTGTATTCGTTTCGCGACGGCCTTTTTTACCTGTTACAGGATCAACGACATTGACCCACTCCTCGATATTTGCTAATGGAGATTCTCCAGTACCGCTTGGCTTGATGTTTTTTGTCTTAGGCAACCGTAATGGTAGCTCTTCTTCTGGGACAGCTGTGACTGTTCCGTCCTCCCAATGGATGATTGGGATTGGTTCACCCCAGTAACGTTGACGGGAGAATAGCCAGTCACGTAAGCGATAGCTGACTTCTTTTTTCCCTACGCCATTTTCTTCTAGCCATTCATTCATTTTATCGATTGCTTCTTGTTTGTTCATGCCGTCTAGAAATTCAGAGTTGATGTGCGTACCATCTTCTGTGTAAGCAGCTTTTTCAACATCTCCACCTTCGATAACTGGAAGAATTTCTAGTCCGAAAGTTTGAGCGAATTCAAAGTCACGTTCATCATGTGCCGGAACAGCCATGATGGCTCCTGTGCCGTATGAAGATAATACATAATCGGCGATCCAGATTGGGATTTCCTTGCCATTAACTGGATTGATTGCATAAGCACCAGTAAATACTCCTGTTTTTTCTTTTGCAAGATCTGTTCTCTTTAGATCTGATTTTTTAGCTGTCTCTTCGATATAAGCTTCTACAGCAGCTTTTTGTTCAGGGGTCGTAATTTCTCTAACAAGATCTAGTTCAGGTGCAAGAACCGAGTAAGTTGCACCGAATAGAGTATCTGGTCGTGTCGTAAATACGGTATAGGATTTATCCGTACCAGCCACTTTAAATTCAATATTTGCTCCTACTGAACGACCGATCCAATTTCTTTGCATTTCTTTAATGCTTTCTGGCCAGTCAACTAATTCTAGATCATCCAATAAGCGATCAGCATAAGCAGTGATTTTCAGCATCCATTGGCGCATTGGTTTTCTGACTACATCATAGCCACCACGTTCACTTTTCCCATCGATCACTTCTTCATTTGAAATAACTGTTCCTAATTCAGGTACCCAGTTTACCGCTACTTCTGCTTCATAAGCTAGACCTTTTTCATAAAGCTTCGTAAAGATCCATTGTGTCCATTTATAATACTCCGGATCAGTTGTATTCACTTCGCGATTCCAGTCATAACTAAATCCTAAAGAATTGATTTGGCGTCGGAATGTTTCGATATTTTTTTGGGTAAACTCAGCCGGATCGTTTCCTGTATCTAGCGCATATTGTTCAGCAGGCAGGCCGAATGCATCCCACCCCATTGGATGCAGTACGTTGTATCCTTGACTTCTTTTCACACGTGAAAGGATATCCGTTGCCGTATAACCTTCAGGATGCCCTACATGTAGCCCTTGACCGGATGGATAGGGAAACATATCCAGTGCGTAAAATTTTGGCTTTTCAGGATCATCATGGGTGTTGAAAGTATTCGTTTTTGCCCAGTATTTTTGCCATTTTTTCTCAATTTCTTTATGATTGTAACTCATTTGCTGTCCTCCTGTTCTATTGAAAACACTTGTTTCTATTATAAATATAACGAAAAAACCGGCAGAATCTGTTTATTTTTATTTCCTTTTGCTTTGTTTTCTCAAACTTCACAAAAGAAATAAAAAAGTCCTATAAAAAGATTGCTCTTTTTATAGGACGTAATCTACGCGGTACCACCTAATTTTACCTTAGTGAAAAGGCCTCGAACGTTGTAACGGCCGTCACCGCCGCTTGCTTACTCGGGTATTCAGCAAGGGCAACTCAAAGGCGAGTTCAAAAGCATCCGTGCACATTCTCACCAGCCATGCGCTCTCTGAAACTTCAGTCTTTTTACTACTTCCTTTTCAAGTGTTGTCATATTTAAGTAGCCTTATAGTAACAAATATTTTTGTGGAATTCAATCGTTATTTCTTCGAACAGCTATTTTATTTAGCTACAATCAATGTTTGCCCTGGATAAATAAAGTTGTTCTTAATATTGTTCCATTCGATTAGTTGAGCCATTGTAATTCCATGACTGTCAGCAACACTCCAAACAGATTCTCCAGATTTCACAGTATAGGTTTTCGAACCAGTAACTGATTGTTGGTTTGTTGATTGAGATGAACCTTTCTTCACAATCACTTGCTGTCCTGGATAGATGAAATTATTTTTGATATTATTCCATTCGATTAACTGATCCATCGTGATATGATGTTTGTTCGCTACGCTCCAAACTGACTCGCCCGCTTTCACGGTATACATCGTATTACCAGTGGATGATGTACTTGTCGTAGCAGACGTATTCGGTGTATTTGGTTTCGCTGCAGAAGTAGTTGAACCTGTATTTGTATTTGCCGAAGTTCCACCTTTAACGATCAATTGCTGTCCTGGATAAATGAAGTTGTTTTTGATATTATTCCATTCGATTAACTGATCCATCGTGATGCCGTTTTTATTTGCCACGCTCCAAACAGATTCACCTGCTTTCACGGTATAAGTGCCTTGAGACGAACTGCTGCCAGTATTAACTGAACTGCTGTTATTTGTATTGGTTGACGAACCTGTATTACCTGACGTGCTGTTTGTTGATCCACTGTTTGAAACAGTCAGTTGTTGTCCTGGGTAGATAAAGTTATTTTGGATATTGTTCCATTGGATTAGTTGAGCCATCGTAATTCCGTATTTATTTGAGACGCTCCAAACAGAGTCTCCGGCTTTAACTGTATATTTCGTTCCTGAAGCTGTATTAGAAGAACTTGAGCTGGACGAACTAGAACCACTTGTATTCCCAGTATTTGAGCCAGTATTTGCTCCAGCATTAGAAGAACCGCCATTTGATACGATTAGCTGTTGTCCTGGATAAACGAAATTGTTCTTGATATTGTTCCATTCAATCAATTGAGCCATCGTAATTCCGTGATCATTTGAGATCTTCCAAACAGAATCACCAGATTGAACAGTGTATTTCGCACCAGTTGTTTGTCCTCCGTTTGATGTACCAGCATTTCCTGAAGAATTGGTATTGTTACCGGAATTATTCGTCGAAGAGCCATTTTCCTGGCTACCTTTGATTGTCAGTTTTTGTCCTGGATAAATGAAATTGTTTTGGATGTTGTTCCATTGGATCAATTGATCCATTGTGATACCGAATTTATTTGAGATTCCCCAAACAGAATCACCAGATTGGACAGTATAAGTGGTCGAAGTTGCTGAACCTGAGTTTGTATTACCAGAATTGCTTGAACCGCCAGTACTACCTGTACTTCCAGTATTATTGCCACCTGTAGTCGCTCCACCGCCTGCGTTTCCGCTAGCTGGTGTATCATATTGGGTCAATCCGTAAGTTGCGATGATATTATTTAATTTGCCTGCGTAACCAGGATCAGTCGCATAACGCCCTGTCAAACAAGCTGTCGCATCTGTATAGGATTTCGTGTTGCTCTTCCAAGTACCGGCATAGTAATAACCGTTGCCAAATGAAGTATTTCTAAGTACATAGGCATTGTCATTGAAAGATTCAGCAAAAGAAGGATATTGTCGGAAAGGCTCCTTTTTATTTACCCATTGATTATTTAAAAATTCAAGCGTATCCATGTAGACGGTTTGTCCTTGATAGCTGCCTTTTATCCCAAAAAGATTATAATAAGGTGCTTGAGATAACGCACTACTGCCCCAACCGCTTTCTACAACTGCTTGTGCGATCATCACTGATGCATATAGATCGTTGGCTTGAGCGATTGGTTGAGCATAAGTAGCAATTTCTGTGATAAATGCCGCTGTATTGATTCTTGCGCCGAACTGAACAGGTGTTTCATCCGCTTGAACAGGAACCGGCTGTACTAATGGGGCAGCGACAGAACAGCCTACCATCGCAGTTCCCACGATTGCTGCCCCTCGTTTTGCTTTTCGAAAACGTTTGGTCTGTTCTAAACGTCTCCGTTCTTTTCTTGCAATGTTTTCCATCTTCTATCCTCCAACTTCAATTTATCTATTATTAATAATTATAACTTCTCTTAATATTTATTAAAAGTTATTTAAGAGCTTTGTTGTTTTTTGTAATCATATTGTAATTTACCGTAATGAACAACTTCTGTTCATTTTCAAGTTCTTCCTACGTCTACGTTCTTGTTTAAAAGGATTTCGAAAAACACTGATTTTATTTCCCTAACATTTCATTTGCATTACCAAAAAATGTCTTTCCGATTACAGTTATTTTTTTTATAAGAATATTGGTTATTCAAAGAGGAATCATACATTGGTTTTATCTCTTTACCGTTTTTTTCGCTGGACCAAAAATGCTATAATAAGTCATTGCTTCAAAGGAGGAATTGTATGAAATATAAAACATCATTTCAGGTGGCTGGTAGCTTCTTTCTTGTCCTGTTTTTCATTTTGGGCTGGATCGTAAAGTTCCATCTGTCGTGGCTTTCTGGTTTCGATCAGTGGTTTACAGGCATTGTCAGAGCTTCTTATCCTGATCTGAACAGCTACCAACTCTTTATGACTAAATTCGGTAATCCTCTTACCGTCATCATTTTATTTGCTTGTGCGGCTTTATGGATGTGGTATAAGAAAAAAAGGGCAGAAACATTTTGGTTCGTTTCTGGATTTATTGTAATTGCTGGAATCATCAACCCGGTGATCAAACTATTTTTCATGCGAGAGCGTCCTTCATTGGCGCACTTAGTAGTTGAAACAAGTTACAGTTTCCCTAGTGGACATGCAGCAGGCAGTATGATTCTTTACGGTTCTTTACTATTTCTGCTTCCAGCTTTTGTTCAAAAAAGAACCTTACGCACATTGCTTCAATTGCTGATGGTGTTTATTATAGTAAGTGTCGGGATAAGCCGCATTTATCTGGGCGTTCATTTTCCTACTGATATCATCGGCGGCTACTTACTCAGTCTTTCTTGGCTGTGCCTGACTTATCCAGTGTATAGAGAAAAAAGAAAACAAATAGATAACTCTTACAGAAAGAAGGACTTTTAATGACTTTTCCTTATTCAGAAGGAAATAAAAGATATCATTCTTGGAATTATGCTTTACGAAATGAGTTTGGCGGGAAAATTTTCAAGGTGCCTATCGATGGAGGGTTCGACTGCCCGAATCGAGATGGGACTGTTGCCCATGGCGGATGTACTTTTTGCAGTGTATCTGGTTCGGGTGACATGATCGTTGCACCTGAAGACCCTCTTCCAATCCAATTCCAGAAAGAAATCGACATGATGCATCAAAAATGGCCTCATGTCCAACAATACATCGTTTATTTCCAAAATTTTACAAACACCCATGCGCCAGTTGAAATAATCAAAGAACGATTTGAGCAAGTAGTCAATTTACCAGGTGTCGTAGGATTATCAGTCGGTACACGACCGGATTGTCTGCCAGATGAAGTAGTTGATTACCTTGCTGAACTGAACGAGCGGATGTATTTATGGGTAGAACTTGGATTGCAAACAACTTTTGAAGAAACTTCAAAACTGATCAACCGAGCACATGATTATCAAACTTATTTAGATGGCGTGGCTAAATTACGCAAACATAATATCCGTGTTTGTACGCATTTGATCAACGGATTACCAGGCGAAAGTTTAGAAATGATGAAAGAAAATGTCAGACGCACCATTTTAGATTCAGATATCCAAGGAATCAAGCTCCATTTGATGCATCTGATGCGCAAAACGAGAATGTTGCGGGACTATCATGAAGGTCGCCTTCAATTAATGAGCCGTCCTGACTATGTCAATGTCATTTGCGACCAGCTGGAAATGATACCAAAAGAGATCATCATCCATCGTTTGACAGGGGATGCGCCGTGGGATTCCTTGATTGGACCAATGTGGAGCTTGAAAAAATGGGAAGTCTTGAATGCAATTGATGAAGAACTTCTTCGCAGAGATAGCTTCCAAGGAAAATATGATGTACGGAAAAAGGTGAGCGTCTGATGTTGCAAACTGCTTTGCATTTCAGCCATACATTACTGCAAGAAATCTTGCAACCAGGGGATCACGTCGTAGATGCAACGATGGGCAATGGCCACGATACGGTTTTTCTAGCAGAACACATCGGAAAAACCGGTCATGTCTATAGTTTCGATATCCAGCAACAAGCAATCGATGCTACTCGTGAAAGGCTAGAACAGCGTCAGTTAGAAGAACGTGTCTCATTGTTTCTACAAGGCCACGAAACGTTAGGAGAAGTGATAGCTGAACAACAAAATCTCAAAGCAGGGATTTTCAATCTAGGGTATCTCCCAAAAAGTGATAAAGCAATCATCACTATGCCAGAGACTACGCGCACAGCTATGGAAGAAATATTGAAACGACTTGTGCCTCGCGGACGATTGATCCTTGTCGTCTACTATGGTCATGAAGGTGGAGAAAAAGAACTGGATATGGTTGATTCTTTTTGTTCCAAACTGCCACAGGAAACATATAATGTGCTGAATTATCGGTTTATCAACCAAAAGAACCAGCCACCTATTTTATATTGTATCGAGAAAAAAAGATAAATAAAAAGAAGTTGTGACAGAAGTGGTCAGCTTCAAGAAATAAGTCGAAATTTACAAAAATTGCTTCTCAAATTTTTGTGGAATTTCGGCTTACTTTTTGAATAAACTTCTTCTGGAGCACCGTTTATTCGGAAAAAGGGACTGTGACAATGTACTGACCCCCAAAAGTTAGACCAAAAATCTAACTTTTGGGGGTCACTACACAAAAACTGTGTCACAGTCCCTTTTTTCATGACTTCTGATAAATAGTGTTCAATCAACTAACCTTCGGTATTCGCTCAAAAAAAGGTAAAATATGAAAAACTATTTTCCGTTTTTTCTCTAATACTCAGGTTAAGGCGTTGATTTCACGACCTCTTTATTCACGGTGCTCAAAAGCTTATATCTGCGGTAATAAGTCCAACCAAATCAAAAACATGAGAAGCTGTTTTTGATTGGCTGTTCTTATTACTTGATGCAGGACAGCTTTTTCACAACCTCTTTATTCAAATACAAATTGATTATGATAAAGTTCCGCATAAAATCCATTTTCTGCTAATAACTCGTGATGACTGCCTTCTTCAATGACTTCCCCATCACGCAAGACAACGATTCTATCTGCATTCAAGATTGTTTTCAGCCGGTGAGCAATCACAAAGCTGGTTCTTCCTTTGATTGCTTCATCCATTGCTTTTTGGATTCTTGCTTCTGTTACCGTGTCTACATTACTTGTTGCTTCATCCAAAATCAATAAAGATGGATTTGTGATGATCGTTCGAGCAATACTGATCAACTGCTTTTGACCTGTACTGAATAAGTTATTTTCTTCGGATATCTCTGTATCATATCCTTTTTCTAACGTCATGATGAAGTCATGAATATTCGCTTGTTTTGCTGCATTGATGACTTCTTCATCTGAAGCGTCCGGTTTGCCGAATGTGATATTGTCTTTGATCGTTCCGGAGAACAATACGGATTCTTGCAAAACGATTCCTACATGTCTACGTAATGCATCAAGATCATAATCTCGGATATCTATTCCATCGATGACTACTGAACCATCATTGACATCGTAAAAACGGTTCAGCAGATTCATGATCGTCGTTTTCCCCGATCCTGTTGGACCAACAAGAGCAACCATTTCTCCTTTGTCCACATTGATCGAGACATCTTTCAAGACTAGTTTTTCTGGAGAATAACCAAAATCTACGTGCTGCAACGCAAGACCTTTTTCAACACCATCAAATGCTTTACCGTTTTCTGGTTTGACTTCATCTTTTTCATCAAACATTTCATTCAATCGTCTTGCCCCTGTAATCGCTAATTGGATCATGCTGTATCCAGATGAAATCTGCATCAGTGGTTGGTAATATTGTTGTGAATACTGGACGAATGTCACAACTAAGCCTAATGCCACCGAACGTTCCAAATCACCATTTAATGCTAACCAGCCGCCGAAAAAGATAACTATCGCTGTATTGACCAGTGACATTCCTTGCATCATCGGAAATAGTAGACCAGAATAAGCTTGTCCTTTGAAGGTTGCTTCGCGAACACTTTGATTATGCTCTAAGAATCCTTCAATCGTTTCTTCTTGTAAGCCATTTGTGATGATGACACGTTGTCCGCTGATTTTTTCATCCATATAACCATTTAGTTTCCCTACTTCATCTTGCTGAAGATCCACATATTTCCGTGCTTTGCGGATAATCAAGACAGCTATCAAAACGGCTACTGGAGTGGAAGCAATTGTAGCCCAAGCTAACTCTACATTTTGGCGGAACATCATGATCAAGATCCCGACAAGTAAAACAGCATTCGTGATGACTTGAAGCAAAGCTTGGTTCAAACTATTTTGAATATTATCTAAGTCACTGGTAAAACGACTTAAAATTTCACCGTCTTGATGAGAATCAAAGAAACGGATCGTCAATTTTTCCAATTTGTTGAATAGACCGATACGCATTCGGTTCGTTGACTTCCCTACTACTTGTGTGAACAAAATACTATAGATAAAGTTGGCTGCACTAGCTAGTACATAAAACAGCAAGAGTTTCCATATTACAGAAACAAATTTGCTTTTATCGTCTACGCCTTGCATCAAGCCTCCTACGTAATTAGCTAATTCTTGAAAAGCTTCCCCGATGTATTGAGGTGCCTTTACTTGTAGATAGGTAGCAATGATCACTGTGATAAAGATAAAGAAAAAGGAGAGTTTGTACCGCTTCAAATAGTGATAGAAAAATTTACTTGCTTTTATTAGATCAGTCATACTTACTCCTCCGTTCCTTTTTGAGTTTCAAAGATTTCCTGATAGACACGGTTTCCAGCTACCAATTCCTCATGGGTTCCTTCGCCGACTAATCTGCCTTCATCCAATACTAAGATGCGGTCTGCTTTGACAACAGAAGCAATTTTTTGTGCGATGACGATCGTCGTTGTTCCCTTCAAATCTCGATCGAGTGCTTCTCGGACCAGCTTTTCAGAGCGAGCATCCAATGCACTCGTACTGTCATCTAAGATCAAGATCTTTGGATTACCGATAACGCCACGAGTAATGGATAAACGTTGCTTTTGACCACCAGAAAAGTTACTGCTACGTTCTTCTACTGGTGCTTCGTAACGATCAGATAACTTTTCGATGAATTCTTTTGCTTGAGCAATAGAAGAAGCATGTTCCATCTCTTTTTCTGTTGCATCCTTTTTCCCTTGACGCAAGTTTTGAGCAATCGTTCCTGAGAATAAAATTGCTTTTTGCAAAACAAAGGAAACCGTTTGTCTTAAACTCTTTTCATTTACTTGACGAAGATCTACACCACCTACTTCAACTTTGCCTTCTGTCGGATCAAATAGACGAGGGATCAATTGTGCTAGTGTTGATTTCCCGGCACCAGTCGCCCCGACAATACCAACCATTTCTCCAGGTTTAATAGAAAAACTGATATCTTTAAGCGTATCTGTATCTTCACCAGGATAACGGAAAGAAACATGTTCAAAAGTAACAGAACCTGTCAACTCTTGTTCTGGAACGTCTAAATAAGTAAGATCTGGTTCAGCATCTAAAATTTCCGTGATCCGCTTCAGCGATACCGCTGCTCTTGAAGTCATCATCATCATCATTCCGCCAATAATGATCGCCATCATAATCTGCATCAAGTAGTTCATGAATGAAGCAATTCCACCAATTAACGTAGGATCATCTTTAACAAGATCGCTCACAAAAAAGATCGCCCCAACCACAGCCAAATTGGCAGCCAGCATGAAGGACGGGATCATCACAGAAAATAATGTACCGACTATGATGTTGTGTTTTGTTAAGTCCTCACTTACTTTGCTGAATGACTTCAATTGGTTTTCTTCTTGTACAAAAGATTTCACTACACGAATCCCTAGTAAGTTTTCTTTTGCAATGCTATTCACACGATCAATCAGTTTTTGAATGATCATGAAGTGCTTGCCCATCCTTGTAAATGAAAGTGCCGTAATCAGAAATACCGTAACGATAAGCGCTACGATGATCCACCATAATTGCGGCATCGTGATCATAGCTAAAATGAAGGCACCAATAAATAAGAATGGAATTCGAAAAAGTGATTGCAAAGAAATCATCACTAAATTTTGGATTTGCGTGATATCATTTGTTAGACGAACAACAAGATTTCCAGCAGAGAACTGTTCGATATTTCCAAATGAAAATGTCTGGATCTTTCGAAATGCTTCTTCTCGGATATCTGCACTTACGCCTTGAGCTACTTTTGCAGAGAAAATCGTGTTCGTTACACCTGCGGCTAATCCTAGCAAAGCCAGACTGATCAGGTAAATACCAATTGTTTTCATTTCATCATTATCTTCTGTAATAATAGCTTCCAATACTTGCTGTAGTAACTTAGGTTGCCATAATGCTGCTGCAACCATGACTGCTACGGACAGCAAGGAAATAAAAACAGCTACTTTATATTTTTTCGCATGTCGTAAGATTAATTTCATTCGTTGATTACACCCCTTTGTTTAAATTGACAGGACTAATTTAACACTGTAAAATTAGACCGACTAACAATTTACCATGTTTAAAAAGATAATGCAATACACGAGGTTGATAAAATGGAAATAAAGCTTTCTCAAGCAATCATCATTCAGGCCGCCTTTGATATCCTGTCTGAAACACAAGCTCTTTCGCAGCTTTCCATGCGAAACATCGCAAACAGAATTCATGTTCAAGCACCTGCTTTATATTGGTATTTCAAAAACAAACAACAGCTCTTGCAAAAAATGGCTGAAACAATGGAAGAAGAATTAGCGCTTCCAGATCCAACTTTGCCTTGGAATGAACAGTTGCTGCAGTATATGGAAAATTACTATGACCTTTACACACGTTTCCCTTGTGGGGCAGAATTAGAAATCAATACTGTGCCCGCTTTTCCGAGTCGATTAGAACATTTGGAACAAATGATCCAATTACTTGTTCGTGAAGGATTTTCAGTCACCCAAAGTCATCAGGCCATTGCCTCTCTCCACAATTTATTGATTGGACAGTTAATGGATCAGCAGCATGAACAGCAGCTTCGGCAAAAGATTATGGACGGAAATGAATTTTTGAAAGAAACAGTTCTATTTATGCGTAATTATGTAGTTGAAAATCAATTAGAGGGATTTAAAGAAAGTATGCAGTCCCATGCAGAATTGAATGAAAAAGCACTCTTTCTAACGAGTGCACAAACCTATATTGAAGGCTTATGCCAACAAAATAAAAGAAGAGAAAACGAGCAGTAAAAAAGCTCCTATAGAGATCACTATGTTTGTGATCTCTATAGGAGCTATCTTTTTAAGACTCTTTTTTTATTTTTCTTCCATTAGCCACGCCAATGCACGTTGAATCCATTGGTCCCAGAAGATCCAGTTATGATCGCCAGGTCCTTGTTCAAAGGTGACCGCCAAGCCTTGTTCCTGCATAGCAGATACCATTTCCTGATTTGCCTGATAAAGAAAATCAGATTCCCCACAAGCCATATAAAATCTTGGAACTGGTTTTCCGCTTTTTACTAGTTCTTTCAATAAGTATTGCGGATCATTTTTTGAACCTTCGATTTGATCTAATGGTCCAAAGATCCCTTCCCAAAAAGCTGCTTTACGAACCATCAAAAGATCATCCATTCGATTTCCTACAGAAACAGCGCCTGAAAGAGAGATTACTGCTGCGAAATTTTCTGATTTTGCAAGGCCTAGTTTTAACGCGCCATATCCGCCCATCGATAATCCAGCGGCATATGTTTTTTCTCTTTTTCTTGTTAATTGCGGGAATAATTCATGACAAATCTCAGGTAGCTCTTCTGCAATGAATGTCCAATACTTCATGTCATAAACTGTATCTGTGTACCAGCCAAGATCAGTAGATGGCATGATGACAGCTAATCCGTAGTCTGCTACATAACGTTCAATCGACGTACGTCTTTCCCATACACTATGATTGCCACCCATTCCATGAAGTAAATATAAAACAGGTATATCCGTTGTCTCTTGCTCTGAACTGGTGCCAATCACCTTTTTTGTTGTTTGCGGTAGTATCACATTTAGATTGACTTCCATTTCTAACACATTCGAATAAATATTTGCTTGAATAAATGCCATATTTTCGCCTTCCTTAGTAAGAAGTTATTTTTGAATAACTTTAAATTTGAATGATTCGGCTACGTACATATCTTAACCGAAACTACTGTTTTATTTTACCACTTTTTTCATGAACGAAAAGCGTTAAGACCAAAGCAATGATCACGAGTAACAAGCCAACTAGATAAACGGAATGTAACCCATCATAAAGAATTTTTCTTAATGGTAACAAAATATCCGCATCAATATATTTAGCCGTTTGTGGATTCACCAGTTTATTCATGATATCTGCATCATTTGTTAAATTTGCTGCTGCAAGTTCTCGTTTAGTTACCCCATTTATCAATAAACCAAAAATAGAAACCATGACTGTTTGACCAATTGTTCGAACTAACGTATTAAAAGAAGTTGCTACACCAAGCTGGTCACGAGATACACTATTTTGTGCACTGACAGTCGAGGTAGTCATGGTCACACCTAAGCCTATACCGATGACCGTTGATATAGCAAAAAACCATAAATAGTTACTTCTGAAAGGCATAAGATACAACCAAGCGCCCCCAATAGCTGCGATTAGTAGTCCAATTCTCAAGACCCAATGAGTTTTCATTTGAGTCATCCACTTGCTTGCAAGGAAAGAACCGACCATCCAGACTAGTGATAATGGTGCTAATACCAACCCACCAATTGCTGCATTCAGTCCTAATACACCTTGCATCCACATAGGGATATAAACATCGATTCCCATCAAAAAACCACTAGCCAATGCTGCAGCCAAGTTTACCACAACAAATAGTGGATTTTTGAATAAATGCATCATGATGACAGGATCTTTAGCTCTTTTTTCAGCAAAAATAAAAACACCCAACAGTACGATACTGCCTAGCAACAAAGCAGAAACAAGCGGACTCATTCCCTCGTCTCCTAATAATTGGAACCCTAACAGCAATGAGACCAGCATAGCCATCAAACTAAAACTACCAAAAATATCCATTGGTTTAGACTCATGTATGATTTTTGGTTCATTTAAATATAGCCAAATCAAAATAATTAATAGAATACCGATCGGCACATTGATAAAAAAGATCCAGTGCCAGCTGATCGTTTCAACGATGAATCCTCCCGCAAGCGGTCCAAAAACACTGGCAATCCCCCAGGCTGAACTATTCAAACCTAAAACTTTTGCTCGCTTTTCAATAGAATAAAGATCGCCGATGATCGTCAAAGCTACTGGCATCATTGCCCCAGCCCCCATCCCTTGAATCGCACGAGCAGCAATCAACCCAATCATGCTTTGAGATAAACCGCAAAATAACGAACCGATAATAAACAATAATGTCCCAAAAATAAAGATTGGTTTCCGTCCCACTTTATCCGCAAGTTTTCCGTAAATCGGAGTAAGCATAGCGTTTGTCAGCAAATAAATCGAAAATACCCAGTTCATGATTTCCATTCCATGTAATGAACCGACAATCGTTGGCATAGCGGTTGTTACGATTGTACCTTCAATAGCCGTCATGAATGTTGCAATGAAAATACTCACTGTGACTAAAGTAACATTTGTTTCTTTTTTCATCTTATTCCTCCCTTTCATTATGACAGGATCTAAAAATAGATAAATAATTACTATCTTTTTCAAGAGGTTAACTGCCATAAAAAAAGCTGGAACAACCACCACTTGGCGATCGTTCCAGCTGAATATAGCTTATTTTGCTAAACTTGCTTTCAACGCATCTACTTTGTCCGTATGTTCCCAAGGCAAATCTACATCTGTACGACCAAAATGACCGTAAGCAGCTGTTTGTTTGTAAATCGGACGACGCAAATCAAGCATCTCGATGATTCCTGCTGGCCGAAGATCGAAGTTTTCTCTCACTGCAGCAATCAGTTCTTCTTCCGGAACCGTTCCAGTACCGAAAGTATTGATTGAGATCGAAACAGGTTGAGCAACACCAATCGCATAAGCTAGCTGTACTTCTGCTTTGCGAGCAAGCCCTGCTGCAACAATGTTTTTAGCAATATAACGTGCAGCATAGCTGGCAGAACGGTCAACTTTTGTCGCATCTTTACCAGAAAAAGCACCGCCACCATGACGAGCATAACCGCCATACGTATCAACAATGATTTTTCTTCCTGTTAATCCGGCATCCCCTTGAGGACCACCAATGACAAATCGGCCAGTCGGATTGATATAATATTTCGTTTGATCATCTAATAATTCAGCTGGAATAACTTCCTTCACTACTTTTTCGATGACATCATGACGAATTGTTTCATTATCTACTGCATCATCATGCTGTGTTGAAATAACGATTGTATCTACGCGTTCCGGTTGTCCTTGATCATCATATTCAACCGTTACTTGAGATTTTGCATCTGGACGTAAATACGTTAATTCATTTGATTTACGCAAATCTGCCAAGCGGCGTACCAGACGATGACTCAAAGCGATTGGTAAAGGCATCAATTCTGGTGTTTCATCTACAGCAAACCCAAACATTAAACCTTGGTCACCAGCACCAATCTCATCTAATACGTCTTTTTTATCTTCATCCCGGATCTCAAGTGCTTCATCAACTCCTTGAGCAATATCAGGAGATTGTTCATCAATCGCAACCAATACAGCTGCTGTATCTCCATCAAATCCGAATTTTGCACGTGTATAACCAATTTCTTTTATTGTTTCCCGTACGACTTTTTGAATATCTACATATGCCGTCGTAGATATTTCTCCAAATACTAAAACAAGACCAGTTGTTACAGACGTTTCACACGCTACTCGTGCTGTTGGATCTTGTTTTAAAATTGCATCCAAGATTGCATCACTGATTTGGTCAGCAATTTTATCTGGATGTCCTTCAGAAACAGATTCTGATGTAAATAAGTGTCTTTCTACCATTATAATGATTCCCCCTAGTTAAATTCGGTTACAAGGCATCTCCGTCCTGCGGATCCTTTCGGGAACTTGCAACGAACCAAGTATAGCAGATAAAACAGTTTTCTGCTCGTATTTTTTCATTTTTTTGCTTAGAAAATATAAAAATATTTTACATTAGAATTGTCCAAAAAAGCTTAGCACAATCATCCATAAAGATAACTCTGCTAAGCTTTTTAAAATCATTCTTTCAGATAAAAAGAAAAAGATACTCAAAAAGTATCTTCCATGACCCGTACGGGATTCGAACCCGTGTTACCGCCGTGAAAGGGCGGTGTCTTAACCGCTTGACCAACGGGCCAATAAAATAAATGGGCCTAAATGGACTCGAACCATCGACCTCACGCTTATCAGGCGTGCGCTCTAACCAGCTGAGCTATAGGCCCATAAAAACTAAAAGCGGGTGACGAGAATCGAACTCGCGACAACAGCTTGGAAGGCTGTGGTTTTACCACTAAACTACACCCGCATAATGGCGCGGGACAGAATCGAACTGCCGACACATGGAGCTTCAATCCATTGCTCTACCAACTGAGCTACCGAGCCAAACGGTTCCGACGGGAATCGAACCCGCGATCTCCTGCGTGACAGGCAGGCATGTTAACCCCTACACCACGGAACCAGAGTTTTTAGTTTTTAATTGCGGGAGCAGGATTTGAACCTACGACCTTCGGGTTATGAGCCCGACGAGCTACCAGACTGCTCCATCCCGCGATAATATGAAAAAGGAGGATAAGGGATTCGAACCCTTGCACGGTTTTACCCGCCTGACGGTTTTCAAGACCGTTCCCTTCAGCCGGACTTGGGTAATCCTCCATGTAAAACTATATTAAATTAATGACCCGTACGGGATTCGAACCCGTGTTACCGCCGTGAAAGGGCGGTGTCTTAACCGCTTGACCAACGGGCCAGGTAAAACAAAATATTGAAACGGAGAAGGAGGGATTTGAACCCTCGCGCCGGTTTCCCGACCTACACCCTTAGCAGGGGCGCCTCTTCAGCCACTTGAGTACTTCCCCAAAACCAATAAGATTTTGTACTAATGGGCCTAAATGGACTCGAACCATCGACCTCACGCTTATCAGGCGTGCGCTCTAACCAGCTGAGCTATAGGCCCATAAAAACTAAAAGCGGGTGACGAGAATCGAACTCGCGACAACAGCTTGGAAGGCTGTGGTTTTACCACTAAACTACACCCGCATGGCGGTTCCGACGGGAATCGAACCCGCGATCTCCTGCGTGACAGGCAGGCATGTTAACCCCTACACCACGGAACCAGAGTTTTTAGTTTTTAATTGCGGGAGCAGGATTTGAACCTACGACCTTCGGGTTATGAGCCCGACGAGCTACCAGACTGCTCCATCCCGCGATAATATGAAAAAGGAGGATAAGGGATTCGAACCCTTGCACGGTTTTACCCGCCTGACGGTTTTCAAGACCGTTCCCTTCAGCCGGACTTGGGTAATCCTCCATATGAAACTTACAACGCCACAATGGACCTTGTAGGACTCGAACCTACGACCGGACGGTTATGAGCCGTCTGCTCTAACCAACTGAGCTAAAGGTCCAGGCTCTTAAAAATCGCGGCGGAGGGGATCGAACCCCCGACCTCCCGGGTATGAACCGGACGCTCTAGCCAGCTGAGCTACACCGCGAAAAAGATATTCATTATTTAAATGAAATGGAGCCTAGCGGGATCGAACCGCTGACCTCCTGCGTGCAAAGCAGGCGCTCTCCCAGCTGAGCTAAGGCCCCGTGTTTAAATTTATAATTATCGGGAAGACAGGATTCGAACCTGCGACCCCTTGGTCCCAAACCAAGTGCTCTACCAAGCTGAGCTACTTCCCGTTTAATTAACGCGCCCAAGAGGAGTCGAACCCCTAACCTTTTGATCCGTAGTCAAACACTCTATCCAGTTGAGCTATGGGCGCATATTTGAAATGCCGAGGACCGGAATCGAACCGGTACGGTGATCACTCACCGCAGGATTTTAAGTCCTGTGCGTCTGCCAGTTCCGCCACCCCGGCGCGATTGCTTTGGCAAAGCGGAAAACGGGGTTCGAACC
>NZ_JAPMLG010000011.1:0-90062 GCF_035726925.1 Enterococcus sp. E5-37 | reverse complement strand
ACTTTATAGGAAAATGTTGGTACACCATCCGTCAGCAAAACGATCACTTTTTTATGTCCATTTGGAACGGATAGCATGTTTCCTGCATCTCTTAGTGCTTTTTGTGTAAAAGTACCACCATTTGTCCGTGAAGGTGTAATGGATTTTACTTGATTTTTCACTGAATCAAATGAACCCATCTGTACTGCACCGTTACTGTAGCTATATCCTTCGCTTGAGTAGCCGACATATCCCATATTGATTTTGTCTGTGATACCGCTATCTGCTAAAGTATCGACAAAACGATCGACACCAATCTTTACTTCACCGATCCGATTATTGTCGTTCATACTTCCTGACCAGTCTACGACCAATACGAGATCAAGAGGCGTGATATCTTTTTGTACATTTCCACGAGCATTCAAATAAACATCAAACAATCCGGGTGTACTTGTTTCCTTTGCATACTTTCGTATCGCATAGTCTGCTTGATTACCGGTTCCTCCATATTCGATATACGAATGGGTCCGATCATTAGGATCTCCATTCCAAGAATTTATACCATCCCATTGATTTGTTCCGTTTTTATTGCCTTGATGATCAAGAACATTTGTATTTCCTGTAGGTTGCCAACTGGCTTTAGGATAAGTGCCCTGATCATCTGTTGTATATTCTGTAGGAATCGTTTGATTAGATGGCACACTCACAGCTGGCAAGGATAATGTAGGCAATGTAAATGGGCTGACAGAATTTTCGTTTTCTTTTGATGATTCTTCTTCTATTTCGTCTGGCTTTGGTACTGACACATCTGTATCTTTCTTATTTTCTGTCTCATCAATAATGTCATATTCTTTATTATCGACGATCAGCTTGTTTGCCTGGCTGTGGTAAAGTGCTGGATCGATTGGAAAACTCAGATCGATAGTTTGTTTAGTGTTTGATGAGATTTCCAACGTAATTTTCCCGCTATTTACCTGATAAGCATAGCCATCTCCTTCTTTTCTTTCCACATCACTTAAGTAATTTTCGACTAGACCAATTTCTTTTTCTATCTTTTCAGCACTGGTGTTATTCGCATTTAGCTTGATGTTCAGTGCTTTTTTTCCAGACTGATCCGAAATGACTTCAGCTGAAATTGTTTCTAAAACTGTTGGATCATCTGTAGTGTCTGCTATTGCAGATAATGGCACAAAGTTTGATAAACTCAATATTATCAGCATGAAAATAACTTTCAGTTTCTTCCCTGTGGTCGTCATTTTTCCCCTCCTTTTTCTTTTTTTCTATTTTGACGTGAATAGTGAAAATTATTAAAATAAACAGGCGTTACATAATTTTATTTATTTTAATATGATAATTATTATACGAAGGGCGCTAAAGGGAATCACACCAATTTTCATACCAATTGGTTTCATTTATGAAGTTGATTCCTTCGATTAATGAGCGTTTCATTGAAAGAAAAGGGTTGAGGGAGAAAAACATATGATCAGGTTGTTGGAATGAAACTATAGAAAGATGGAAAAAATCATTCGAATTCTGTCCATTTCTGACAAGTGGATGACTAAAAAAGAACTTGCCAAACGAATTGGTAGTTCAGAATCTACATTTGTAAGGTATATCGAAGAGATCAAAATCTGCTGGGGAACGGATGTAACGATTCAATCTTCACAAAAATTGGGGTATCGTCTTGAACATTTGAATGTACCAGCTTATTTAAATGTTCTGATGGAAATGTCGCAAAGTTCTACAAACAGTCGTTTATTAAATGAGATTATTGTCAATCCGGGTAAAACGATTGAGTATTATTGTGAAAAAATTTCCATCAGCCGGTCTTCTTTTACACGTAAGTTGAAACAATGCAATCAAATTTTAGAAAGCTATTTATTAAAAGTGATCGTTGACCAAGGTTTTCAGTTAACTAGCCTTAAAAGTGAGCTCCAGTTGCGTATCTTTGTCACCTTTTTCTTTTTAAGTTACTACGGAAGACGCACGTTGCCATTTCCAATCGAAAAAAAGAAGATCAAAGAAATTATGGTCAAGAATAATTGTCAGATGAATTTGTTTCAGGAAGAAAGCCCATATGAGCAATCTTTCTTTATTATGTATTTTGTTGTGCATCTCATGAGAGAATCCCAAGGAACTCCATTTGAATGGAAAGCTGGAGACTCTTATGTACAGTTGATAAATATCGATAAAAAAGACTTCTTAATCTTGAAAAATCTCTTAGGAAAATTGAAGTACAGCAGCTATATAAAAGTAGTGAACTATTTTGTCAATACGATTTTTTCAGAATTTTCGGAGAAAGAAAAAAATGAAATCAGTGAGCAGATACGAAAAAATATGTCCTACTGTTCGTTTTCATCCGCTGATTGCAAAGAAAAAAACGAAGAATATGTTGTTCAATTATTAACGCAAATTTATTTTTTCTCCCGTATTTTCCCATACGATACGACTCATTTGACGATCCGTGCAACTTACTTTGCACAGCAGATGCAACACCGCCAGATACGTCTATATGCTGGATTTCGTGCAGAACTTCAATTTTATTCCACTCTACTGAATCAGAATCTGATTTATTATTTATCTAGCTATATCTTTTGGATGCTTATCGGTAATCCTGAAATTCACCATTATACTTCTGATAAAAAAATACTGATTATCAGCGACTTAAGTCTTCGACATAGTCAATATATTGAAGAATATATCAGTGATATTCTTGCTGTGCATAAAATTCACTCTGAGACAACTGCTATTACTGAAGATCAGCTGTCGAAATACAATCTTCTCGAGTATGATCTGATCGTTACGAATCAACCCATTTTGAATGCCCATGTTCCTCATATATTGATTGATGATAGTGTGTCATTCGCAAATGAAGAAGAACTCATCCGCTTATTCGAGTTATGAATAATCAAAAAACAGCTATGTATAAACCACCCTGATAAAAATTTCAGGACAAATACACATAGCTGTTTCTTTTTATTGTATTCCTTCAGCAATCCAACGAGATTTATAGCGAAAGTCTTTTAACAACTCTTCTTTTGTCCAATTATTTGCAATGAGATCCGTCAAAGTGTTCATTACGAGGGTCATGGAAAAGTATAGGAAACTAACTGCTTCTTCCGACGATTGAATGGAGAAATGATTGATTCTTAATAATTCCAGCCATTTTTCGTTCATTGGAGAATCAGCCGATAGTTCTCTACGTTTGGTTGTCTGCTGATCATTTCGCTGGGTTAACAAGTATAACCTTTGCCAATAGATACTTTCGTGATCTAAGTCGCAGCACCACTCTAAATATTTTTCGATCCCCAAAAAGAAATGTTGTTTGTTTTCGCTAATGAATTTTAAGATATCTTGATGGACTATGTGAGAACTGCTTTTGATCGTATACAAATAAGCATCTTCCAAATCTTGAAAATATTTATAAAAAGCACCGCGCGACATCCCCATCTTGTCAACGATTTCTGAGACTTTGACTTGGCTGATGTGCTGTGAGCAAAATATCTCCAGTAATAGGTCATCGATTCTCTGTTTCTTTGCGTTCGATAAATTGAAAAAAGTTTCTTTTGGCATCCACATCTCTCCTTTATCTCTGATTATACGTGGATAGCCCTTCATTGTCATGAAGGATTCATTCCTTCTTTTTCTCTTCTTCTGTCAAGTACCCATCTTCCATTCGATAAACGCGATCACTCCATTGAATCATACGGACATCATGAGTAACCATAATAGTCGCTTTTTGTTTCTCATGAGCTTCTTTAACTAGTAATTTGACGACTTCATATGCATGATCTGTATCCAAACTAGCTGTTGGTTCGTCTGCTAAGATCAAGCTTGGCTCATTATATAAAGCGCGAGCAATTGCCACTCTCTGTCTTTCTCCACCAGAAAGGTCTTTAGGATAACTATTTTTAAGTGACTGGATATCTAAAGATTGCAGCAAGGAATCGATTTTTGTTGAATCTTCTTTTTTTGAAGTAACTTGGTCAACTAGTTCAAATTGTTCCTTTACCGTTAAAAAAGGAATCAAATTAGAGCTTTGGAGAATAAATCCTATTTCTTTAAAGCGTAAATCTGCTCGTTTTTTTTCTGGAAGCTCAGTTAGTGAGTGACCGTTGATCACTATTTCTCCGGAAGTCGGTGTTTGCAATCCTCCTGAAATGGTAAGGAAAGTACTTTTACCTGAACCAGAAGGACCAATGATGCTGACGAATTCTCCTTCCTTTACATAAAAATCAATTGCTTTCAAAGCTGAGACCTTTGTATGACCAGAACCAAATGTTTTGGTAACTTTTTTCATCGTTAATATTTTTTTCATTTTTATTAACCTCCTATTGCTGTAATTGGGTCTACTTTGGTTATCGTACGTATCGAAAACAATCCGCCTAGCATTGCGACAATGATCAAAATCCCACTATATAGCAACCATTGTGACCAAAAAACAGCAAAAGGCATCGCGCTTGGTAAAATCAGACTAGTCAAATAAGCAAACAAAAGAGCAAGCAGAACGCCTACCACCCCAACAATAAAGGACTGTGCTACTAAAGATTTAGCGATGAAGAAATTTTTGATCCCTTGTGCTTTCATTACTCCAAAAATAGCAGTCTTCTGAAGTGTCATCACGTACATGAAAATACCGACCACGGCAGCAACCACTAAGAACAAAAAGTATATCATCGCATTTAAGGTCATATTTTGGGCAGAATAGCCAGGAATACTTTCAATGAATGTCCCAATAGTTAATAACTGTAGACCCTTCGATGCTTTTTCTTTCGAAATTTTAGCTGAATCCTTTATTACGATCCCATTGATCGGCTGTTCTTCTTCAGAAGCAAACGGCTGTTGTCCATACTTCAAAGCAGTCCACGTATCTAGGGACGCATAGATGACGGGAGAAACTGTGTAATAAGTTTCAGGAAAGATACCGACAATCGTCAAAGGATCGTCGTAACTGCCAATTTTGATCGTATCTCCAATTTTATAGCCTGAATCAGCCAGATTTTGAGAGATGATGATTTCATTCTTTGTTTTAAATTCATGCCCTTTCGTGAGTTTTGGTAATAAAAATGCTTCTTTCGTTGTGCCGAAAACTGTAACATTTTCTTTGTTTTTTCCTTTGATTGCTCCGCTGTACAATCCGATTGGTGCTTTCTCTCCTCCTTCAATGTATTTCAGATCTCCTCTTGTTAATTGTGAAGCTGCAAATACTTGATTTGCATCCTCCGACAAAACAATCTCTTGTGCGTCCCAATCATCGATTGCTTTTTTAAACTCTTCTGAAAGTCCATTCGCTAGTCCTGACAACATGAATACGACATACGCAATCAAGAACATAATACCGACGATCAAGCCATATCGTAATTTAGAATAGCGAATTTCTTTGATAGCTAGAAACATTTGTTTTTCCTCCCTATGATAGATTGATAGTGACAAAATGTCACTTGTTGAATAGTGTAACTCTAAAGTGACAATTTGTCACTTGTGTTGTTTTTTTCTTATCAATAAATTGTCTAAGACATCTTTCGATAAAACCTTAACATGAGTCATAAAAAATTTATTTAAGCCTTATTTATGCTTTCCATGATAAACTAAAGTGACCAAATCAATGAGGTGGGAAAATGATTAAACTATTAGTAGTAGAAGACGATAAAGTATTATCCAATAATATAAAAGAAATACTCGCTGCAATCGGCGAGATAACACAAGTTTATGATGGTAGTGAAGGACTGTTCGAGTTGGAAAGTGGAGTTTATGATCTTGCAATCTTGGATTTGATGATGCCGGAAATGAATGGATATGAAGTGTTAGCAAAAATACGGAAAGAAAAAATACAGACTCCAGTATTGATTTTGACTGCAAAAGATAGTTTGGAAGATAAGATTGAAGGATTTGAACGAGGTGCAGATGATTATCTAACAAAACCTTTCTATCGAGAAGAACTGATCATGCGCGTGAAAGCATTATTGAAACGCTCGCTAGGTCTCTTTGATGAAAATGTTCTGAAGTATAAGGATATCAGTTGTGATTTAAAAAGCAATGAAGTCTTGTATAAAGAACAAGTTTTGCCCATACAAGGAAAAGAGTTTGAATTGCTCGTTTATTTTTTACAAAATAAGGGAATCATTTTGACAAAAGAGCAGATATTTGACCGGATCTGGGGATTTGATTCTGATACGACGATTACAGTTATTGAAGTTTATATGAGCAACTTACGAAAACATCTGCGAAGTACTGGATTGGATAAAGAAATCAAAACCTTACGTAATGTCGGTTATATACTGCAAAGGGTGTGATGCAATGAATGGAGATATTACACGAAAGCAACGTAGTCGCTTTTTTGCGACAAATGTAGCAGCATTTGCTTTTATCTTTTTTCTTTTGGGATTCATTACTTTACAGATATTAAACCAATCTGCATACAGAGAAACAGATCTGTCATTAGAGAAAATAAATTTTGATTCTCGAACAGTACAATTAGAGATACAAAGATATCAGCAAGGCGATCCCTTTTTAAACCCGACTCAAACGGAACAAAACAGAACAAACATGGAACAGCCATTAATGGAACCATCAAATGACCGTTTTAACACTCAAGTGATCTTGTGGTCTAAAAATGGTGAGATATTGAATAAAGCAGCTATTGGTGGGCGTTTCAACCAAATCAAAGAATTAAAAATGGATACGAAAAATCTGAATACCATCCAAAATATTGAATTAAATGAAGACAGTGGCTCATCTGCCCTCTCTTTCCGTTCGATTACGAAAAAAGCGGAGACGAATCAAGATGGCGTTGCCTACATCCAAATTTTAGAAAATACAAATCAAATCAAGAATTCATTAGCGACTTTTCGCACGATTATGATTTTGTGTATGATTGTTTTTTGGATTCTCTCTATTGGTATCAGTTATTACTTGTCTAGTCTAAGCATGCGCCCTATTATTCTTTCTTGGAGAAGACAAAAAGAATTTGTTGAGAATGCTTCTCATGAATTGCGCACACCGTTAACGATTATTCAAAATAGTTTGGAACATCTTTTTACCAAGCCTAATCATACTATTATTGAAGAATCCGAAAGCATCGCTCAAGCATTGTCAGAGACGAGGCGCCTCACTGGATTGACTTCGGATTTGCTGACAATCGCTCGGAATGATTCTGATCAGCAGCTGCTTTCAAAGCAAATGATCAATACACAAGAATATATCGAACAACTTGTTAAACCATTTCAAGAGATGGCCACCATAGATGGAAAAGAGTTTATTCTCCATAACGATGCAACATTAGAAGTACCAATTGATGAAAAAAAAATCCATCAAGTTTTGGTTATTTTGCTGGATAATGCATTAAAATATACGAATCCAGAAGATAAGATCATTTTGGATTCATCTGTTAACCATAAAGAATGGCTGATTCACGTAAAGAATACTGGCCCTTCTATCAGTGAAGAAGATCAAGCAAGGATTTTTGATCGATTTTATCGGGAAGATCAATCTCGGGCGAAAGAGACTGGCGGATACGGGCTTGGCTTGGCAATTGCAAAACAGGTAATCGAACAGCATCATGGACAGATTTCTGTATCCAATTATCTTCCACAAGGAGTCGATTTTAAAGTCCAATTGCCGTTGAAGCCTAAAAAATAATGCTTATCCCTAAAAAAGGGCTGTGACAAAAATCTTGTCACAGCACTTTTTTGTTGCGAATAAACGGTGTTCCAGAAGTAGCTTCTTCGGAAATAAGCCGAAATTTCTTTAAGCTGACCACTTCTGTCACAACCTCTTTAGCTTACGCTTACGATTTTTTATTGCGGTCTTCAATGTGTACATCACCGCTTGTGTCAATATCCAATTCTTCTCGGCTAACATCTTCTGTCACTTTTTCAACATCTTCATGTTCTTCTTTATGAATCCCAACTTCTTCACGAATAACTGTATGTTTGCTTACATCTACTTGCTCTTCTTTGATTGGGATAGTAATCGTGTCATCTTCCAAGTTTTCGTCTGTTCCCTGTGAAGATTGATCTGTTACTGGTTTGCGTTCGATGACGATTTCTTCACGTTTGACCGGTACTTCTACCGTTTCAGTATCGTTGACCACATGTTTGTGGATGTCGACTTCTCCAGTTGTCACATCATGTGTATTTACATCTAATTTTTCTTCTTTTAGTTGAATTGTATCATCATCTAGATTTGGTTTGCGATCGATGTCTTCAGTCTTGCTTGTACCCATTGTATCAGTCTCGCCAGGTACGTCCATCGGATCAGTTCCTGGTGTCATATTCAATGGATCCGTTGTATTTTGAAAGCCTGTCGTGCCACCTACGTCCATTGGATCTGTTCCAGTGCCAGTTTCTAATCCAGTCCCCATTGTGCTTGCTGGGCTAACAGTATCTTGTGTATCCATTGTATCTTCTGTTGTTTCTGGCTGACGATAGCCTTTTACTGTGATGACAAATTTTCCATCAGAAATATCTCCTCTATATTGATATAAAGGATCATTTTCTGGTGTAGCCGTCTCAGAATCATAGGTATCAAAAGAAAAAGTATCTTTTATTTTTTCCCATAAAGAACGGTCTTCTTCACCATCCATCCGATTTTCATCTGTTTCAACATCTATACCAGACAATCCGTCAAATCCTAGTCTAGATGCTGCTTCATCAGTAGTATAAATAACGATATCATCTCGTTCATACCCTTCGTTACGCAACCGTTCAATTACTGATAATGCTTCTTCCCTCGTACTATAGCTTCCGATGACCGTTAAATTTTTCTCTTCCATGTAAATTCCTCCTAGCAAATAGATTTATGATTGGTATATTGTTACTTATAAATTTATTCTATAGGAGACGATTGTTTTCTACAAATATTTAGATTGGAATTTGATTAAAACAATTTAATTGAAATTTGAAAACATTTATGTTAATGAAAGTCATATTCTAATAAAATGTCATTTGTTTCTATATGAATTTTTATGAAAAATTTCATATAATTTCCACTCGTTGTGATGGTTTAATTTATCCAATCCATCAATAAGCAAACAACTTATATAAAAAAAGGATTAATTCTCAATATAATTGCTCCTACCATAGAATAAATCTTCATGTAAAGTAATGAAGTACCAACTATTTCTAATACTTCTTTAAGAATTATCCCAACAATATCGTTAGACAAACCATTATTGAATAAATGGAGAGCCAATCGATTCTGAAAAAATGTTTTCTAATTTTTCGGAAATAAAAGAAAGAGCCTCCTGCCATTAGAACGAACCAAATCCATTTCATTGCTCATGAAGTAACCACATAGCTAAAAAGAGGATAAATCAATTAAAAGATCAAAAGAATGACTGCACTAATAAAATAACTAAAAATGTATCTTCTTACTTCATATCTTTTAGCTAGTACTTAGTTAAAAATTTGCTTCCTAAGATCAAGACAAACTGTCTATCTTCATTTGATGAAATGCGGTAAAATATAGAAAATGAACACTATTGGAGGGAATTTGTAATGGACAGCAAAACTAGAAAACAACTGCAAGAAAAGTTAAAGCAACGTACACACTTGCTCCCTTCCGTCTTTCAACAGTTTTTAGAAGAAAATCGTTCTTCCCTTTCATTAGGCAGTCGCTATGAATACGCAAAAGATTTTCATCTGTTTACTGATTATTTGAGAAAAGTATTTTCTGAAGAAGTGGATGATCAGCTGATTATCCATTTAGAAAAACAAGATTATCAGAATTTCTTAGCTAAAATCTATCGACATACTCGTTCGTTCCAAACTACAGCGAACCAAGAAACGGAGCAATTGTTTGAAAATAGCTATTACGGGATTTCAAGGAAGCAATATTCATTAAATCATTTTTTACGATTTTTGTATCAAAAAGGACTGATTGAAGAAGAGATTTCTCTTTTGGGTACAAGTTTACCGGAAACAACCAAAGCAGCTCCGCGATATATCGATGCAGAACTTTTCAAAGATTTTGAGCATTTGTTTATCCCGATTGAAGGCTTTCAAACAAGCAGAGAAGCTAGCTTTGAAGAAAAGAATAGACCGAGGAACCTTGCAATTACTGCCATTCTTCTGTATTGCGGATTAAAGATCCATGAAGTAGTAGAACTTAAACGTAAAGATGTATCTTTGACCAAGCAGATTCTTAATCTGAATAGAAAAGAAAACAGACTGAATAAAGTACCAATACCAAAAGAAGCGATGCCATTTCTGGAGAACTATTTTAAGTTAACAGCACAAAATACGGACGAAAATTCTTTTGTTTTTCGTTCCTCACATGATCAGCAAATTTCTCCTCGGACTATTCGCCAAATTTTGAGCAAAATTACAGTATATAAAAACGTATCGCCAGAACTATGCAGAAAAACATATCGTTATTATGCAGAACTATATTTAGATGATGCTGACGCGGTAAATTATTTATGTGGTAATCGATACCTCTCATCCCATTCTTTTCAAGATATCTGGGAAAAGATGGTTGATTTTTCTTATCACGAATTAGCGGCATTCGTTCGGGTTTCTTCCATATAAAACAAATGTATGATCTTTTTTTCACAATAAACTATGTTATTATATAAAGGATTATGTTACGATTATCTTGAATTTGTATATTACTTAACAAAAGATAATGGAGTGTGAATGATGGAGACCATAACGTATTCCCCTTTGAACTTATTTACGAATTTTCAAGAAGCTGCAGCTAACTTTTCCGAGACCCCGATTATCTTTGATGAGCCACTTTCAGCTTTCCCAGAATTAGGACTTGAAACAACTTACAAAAAATGCTGCGAAAGTGTGTTGAAACGGGCTTATCAATTGGCTCATCTTGGAGTGAAATCCGGAGACAAAGTTATTATTTATAAGAGTTCCGCTTTTGACACATACCTTCTAGCTGTTTCTGTGTCTTACCTTGGTGCAGTGCCTGTCATGACTTCTTATCATCTACCAACAACAACAATGGAAGTATTTATCGATCGTTTAGAAGACCCTTTCATTTTATTTGATGATGAGACAAAAAAGCGAGTGAGAGAAATTTCAAATGGAACAAAATCAAAACAGATTCCTATTCTTTATTTAATGGAACAACCTGCTTTGTCTGTTTCTCAATCATTTTTAGACAAAAATGAAATTTCTTATATGACCCATACTTCTGGTACAACTGGTATCCCTAAACTTATTTGTCATTCTGCTCATTCTATGGGATGGCGGACGAAATGGCAAAAAACAGTTTTCACAAAAATTTCGGAAAAGAAATTAATCGCTTTTCACATCTCTCCAGTGCATTCCAGATTCAATATTGGTATCTCTTCTTTGATGTCCATGGGATTTCCTATGATGCCTTTAGCAAACGCACAAAGTTCAAAAGTTGTTCATATGTTGGAAGCTCACCGGCCAATTGCACTAGAGACCCATCCGAATAACTTTGTTCAGTGGCGTTTTACTGCTAAGGAGCATCCAGAAGCTTTTTCGGGTATCCGATACTATCACTCCACTTTTGATGCTATAAACAACCAGACAATGAAGACATTTTTGCGAACGTCGATGGCACAGGATGCGGTATTTCTTCAAGTATATGGCCAAAGTGAATGCGGACCAATGATTCTTAAGGCTCATACACTAGAGAGTTTGAAAACAAGTGATGCAAGAGATATGGGCGTTGGACTGGAAGACATGACAAGCGCTCGGATTACAGATTCAGTTGGGAATGTCCTACCTGAAAACACAGATGGTCATATACAATTACTGTCTAAAGGACGGGCTTTGACTTATTACAAGGAAGATGCACGGTTCCAGGAAAATGTTTATGGCGATTGGTGGGATAGCGGAGATTACGGTTTTATGGATAAGCATGGCCACCTATTTTTGAAAGATCGGCAAGTGGATTTGATCGAAACGATCAATAGTACATTAGCTATTGAAGACTTTTTATTAGATTCGTTAGATTTTTTGGCAGAAGTAGTGATTGTAAGGGATAAAAATCATTCTCCACAACCGATTATTGCTTTAGCTCCTGATAAAGAAATGGATTGGAATCGATGGTGGGAGCAAGTCCATGAACTTCCTCGCTTGAACGTCCCTATCATCCGTGATTTTGATGCAATCCCGCGAACAGCTACAATGAAAGTGCAACGGCTTCAAATCGAGAAAGAATTAAAATCACAAAAGTCCTAACTATTTAAGGAAAGAAAGATCCATTTTGGTCTTTCTTTTCTTTTTGTTTTTTTAAATTGGATGAGATAAAAATATGCCAATTGGCTGTTTTTCTTTTTTGAAAATTTCGTTATACTCTTATTCATGGAGGAAAATGTTATGAAAAGAATCTTGACAATTGGCGGTTCTGATCCATTTGCTGGTGGAGGAATCCAAACAGATTTAAAAACTTTTGAGAATTTTGGTCTATTCGGACTAAGCGCCTTGACTTCTATAGGGGCACTAGATATTAATGAGCGATTTATGCTGGAATCTATATCTTTGGAATTGCTTAAACGACAGTTAGTTTCGATTGATAAAATGACTTCATTAGATGGTATCAAAATTGGGTTATTGAATTCAAGTGAAGCAATCATGGTTGTTCGAGACTTCATAAAAACAAAACAAAATATCCCAATCATTTTAGACCCTGTTTTGGCATTCAAAGAAACTGAAGCTGTGATCAATCAATTGTATATTTCGCAGCTCATCGAAGAACTTTTTCCACTTGTTACGATGATTACGCCTAATTTGGCAGAAGCTGCTTTACTTTCTGGTCAAGCTCTTCCCTCTTCGTTAACAGAAATGATCCATCTCGCTAAAGAACTCACTGCTTCAGGAACAAAAAACATTGTGATCAAAGGCGGCACAAGGATGGCTGGAGATGAAGCTGTGGATCTTCTCTATTCAATTGATCATTATGAGGTATTTTCTCATAAAAAAATCGACACTACAACAGTAAACGGGGCCGGTTGTGCCTTTTCTTCTGCAATAACAGCGAATCTTGTGTTAGGGGCAGATTTTACCAAAGCAGTAGCAGAAAGTAAAAAATTTGTTGCCCATTGTATTTCTAATGGCGTGCTGATGAACGATCATACCGGAAGTGTCTGGTCTGGCGGTATTCAAAAAGGAGGAATGAGAAATGAAAACTAAGCAATTAACGATCTATGCTATGCTGATTGCGTTGACAGTTGCCCTTTCATTAACAATTTTGATCCCTGTACCGGCTACGAATGGATTTGTGACATTATGCGAGGCCGGGATCTATACCGCTGCTTTTCTTTATGGTCCAACGGGTGGATTAGTTGTTGGTGCTTCCAGTGGTCTATTGATCGATTTGATTTCAGGATATCCGCAGTGGGCAGTTTTTTCATTAGTGATCCACGGGTTACAAGGATATGTTGCTGGTTCTTTCAGCAAATCTTCTACTCGTATGTGGGGATTAGGGCTTTTATTAGGAAGCTTAGTTATGATCATCGGCTATGGTATCGCCGGTTGGATTTTATATGATTGGCCGGCTGGAGTGGCTTCTATACCAGGAAACATCTTCCAAAATCTGATTGGAATGGGACTTGCCTTTCCTATAACTGCAAGTCTTCAACGTATTCAAGCACGGAAGCAATATTAATTGAAAAAGAAGGTTTTAGAAAATGAAGTTGTCAGAAAAAGAATTAAAAGACCAATTGACTGAAATAGTTAATGACATATTGGCTGAGGCACACTTGAAAAAAGGTGATCTTTTTGTTTTAGGATGCAGCACAAGCGAAGTCGTTGGAGGACATATTGGAAAAAATTCCAGTGCGGAAGTTGGTCAATGGATCATCCGTACGTTAAAAGAGTTGTTGGATCCTAAAGAAATTGCGCTAGCTGTCCAAGGTTGTGAACATTTGAACCGAGCATTAGTAGTAGAACGAACAGTGGCAGAAGCAAAAAATTTCGAAATTGTCTCTGTTGTTCCTGCACTACATGCTGGAGGTGCTTGTTCTGTTGCTGCTTTTGACCAGTTCAATGATCCTGTCGAAGTGGAACACGTAGTTGGACAAGCCGGTATCGATATCGGTGACACATCAATCGGTATGCATATCAAGCATGTCCAAGTACCTGTCAGACCTCGTTTGAAAACCCTTGGACAAGCTCACGTGACAGCCCTTCGCTCTCGTCCTAAATATATCGGTGGTCCTAGAGCGAATTATTGAAATGAGTAATTGACAGAGCAATCTGAAAAACTTCCTCGCAAAGTCCAACTAATGAACTTTAACGAGGAAGTTTTACTTGTTTATTTTATATAACCGAGCTTCATAAGGTGCTAGTATGCCTTTAGCTTCAAATTCTCCGCTAGAGGAATTTGACAAGAGTAATGTCCAGGACTGATCTGCTTCTTTTGGAAGTTCATAGTCAGCAAGTGATTCTGTTAAGTTTACCATAATAAGATATTGTTCATCTTCTAAATATCTTTCATAGACATAAAGTTGTGGATGTTCATGAAGATATTCTTTATAAGAACCGTATATCAGACCTTTATTGGTTTGTCTAATGCGGATCATGTTCTTATAGAATTGCAGGACCGACTCTGGTTCATATTCTTGTTGTTCTACATTGATCGTTTTGGTATTTGGATTAGTGATCAGCCAAGGTTCATGTGTAGAAAAACCAGCATATTGTTCCGAAGTCCATTGCATGGGTGTCCTGCTGTTGTCTCTCGTTGTTTCACGAATGATATCCAATGCTTCTTCTCTTGTCTTACCTTCCGCAAGCAGCCTTTTATAAAGTCTTTTCGAATCTACTGCATCAACTTGATCGATCGATTCAAAGGGCATATTCGTCATTCCGATTTCCTGTCCTTGATAAATAAATGGCGTACCTTGCAAAAAGAAATACATCATAGCGATTGCTTTTGCAGACATAGCCCAAAAATCGGGACGAGTATCTCCAAACACTGAAACGGCACGAGGAACATCATGGTTTTCCATATATAAAGCGTTCCATCCGATACCATCCAATGAAGTTTGCCAAGCGCTTAATGCATGTTTCAATTTAAGGACATCTAATTGCCCTTCTTTTTCTTGCTGCCAGATATGGATATGATCAAATTCGAATATCATATCGAAATAACCGTCTTTCCCTACCCATTGTGGTCCTTCTTCTGCAGTGACACCACTTGCTTCTCCGACAGTCATGATATCGTACTCTTCAAAAACATGTTTCAAATCGGTCAAATGTTCTTCGATTCCTGAGACATTTTGAAAGGGTGAGAAAGGGTTCTCTGTGGCTTTTACTGAATATTCATCTTTTTTTACATGAGAAATCGCATCTAAACGAAATCCATCTATCCCTTTATCCAACCACCATCGGATCATATTGAATAGTTCTTCTTTCAATTTCTCGCTTTCCCAATTTAAGTCTGGTTGTTCTTTTGCAAAAACATGCAGATAATACTGTCCAGTTTCATGAGAATACTCCCAAGCAGAACCGCCGAAAATCGATGTCCAATTATTCGGTTCTTTGCCATCTACCCCGTCGACCCAAATGTAATAATCGCGATACGGGCTTTCTTTAGATTTTTTCGATTCTTCAAACCATTGATGCTGATCCGAACTATGGTTGATGACAAGATCCATAATCACTTTGATCCCTAATTCATGTGCTTCTTTTAGCAATAAATCAAAATCTTCCATCGTTCCGAATCTCTCTTCTATATCTTGATAGTCACTTACGTCATAACCATTATCGACAAATGGAGATTGATAGATCGGATTGATCCAGATAAAGCCGATACCAAGATCTTTCAAATAATTAAGTTTTTCACGGATCCCATTGATGTCTCCTTGACCATCGCCATTGCTATCTTTGAAACTAGCAGGATAGATTTGATAGCCTACTGCTTCTTTCCACCATTTTTGTTCTTGTATCATATCGTTTCACTCCTTTAACGGTCCCTCTTGATTATAACCGATTCTATTTTAGAAGTATCCTTGTTACCGGTAACTAGAAACGAAAAGCTCAACGAATCTGCTAAGTGCGTTCGTTGAGCTTTATTTTATCATAGATAGCGGGCAATCAGTTGAATCATTTGCTTGGGAAATTCATTCAAGTCAGTAATATCTACAAAACGACTTTCACCGTAGATCGACTTGATTTCTTCTTTGTCTTGGCCAATAGCTGCGGAGACAAATAGGATTCCTTGACGTTCATATTCTTTCAAAACAGACTGGATATCTTCTTTTGCTTTTTTGCCTGTATAATCCGGCAACGCTTTTGGCTGACCGTCACTAATATTAAGCAACAGTTTGGTTGTTGCGGATTGTCTGTTTAATTTTTCTGCTGCTAAACGAAGTGCAGCACCATCACGATTGTTTTGCCTTGGTTTCATAGTGACTAATTTTTCATTTAACCATTGAAATCCGTCTTCAAATTCTTTATAAGAAAACAAAGAAGTCTTTTCTCTTGACGAACGGTCTGCTGTATCTCCGTAAATCAACAATGGGATATCGACTTTCTTAGAAAATTCGGCAATGGCAATCGCTGCTTTTTTTGCCGCTTCGATCCGATCATCCCGTATCATTGACCCAGATTCATCGATCCGTACAGCTACCGCTAAAGAAGGTTGCTCATGTGGCGGGTTCTTTTTGTCAAAATTTCTCAAATCACCATATGCTACTTTGCTTGCATTGAACCGCTGACCTTCGTATTTTCCTTTTTGGTACGTCTCTGTTTGTTCATTATCCAGTAACTCTAAAATTTGCCGGCTAAGTGATTCTACTATTGGCATTACTTGCATGTGTAGCTCACGTGCTTCCGGCGTTTTTCCTTGGAAAGCTGGTCGGTGAACGATGAGACCTTCTTTTTCATGAATCGTTTCCTTCATGATTTGTCGCGCTTCTTTATTCAGTTGCTTCTTGATTTCCTTATCATGTGCTTCCATGTCAGAAGCAGACATTTCTTGAGAATCATCTCCTGTTTGTTGTTCTTTTTGATTTTTTCCTTCGATATCGCTACTGCGTTCTTTTTGCATTTGAGGAGGAATCTCGTTTTTTTCTATTGTTTCTTCTTGTTTCTCTTCTCCCTCATTTGGTTCTTCAGCAGACAACGATTTCTTTTCATCTAAGCGCAGAATTTCTTCAGCATTTTCAGTGATGTTTCGTTCATTTGCTTCTTCGGCGCTAATGGTTCTTCCTTTTGTATGCTTAGATTGAGGATGACCCCATTTTTCTTTTCTCAATATGTCCTGAAGTTCCAGTAGCAATCCACTGTCAGACAAAGCTTGTTCAAGAATTGCCAATTCATCTGAATCAGTGGATAATTTATACAAAACTTTTGGATAAATCGACTGGAGTAAATCTTGTCCTTGCTTATAGGTATTTGCCCAATAAAAATAAGAACGCATTCCTGCTACACCTTTGATGGCGTTAGCTTTTGCAGTTTCATCCAACAAACGGATAATCTCTGCCATCTTTAAGAGAAGTTCTTGTTTTTGGATCATAGTTTTCGCCATCGCACGTTCTGCCATGACTTCTAAGGCAGGAAGATCCATTTTTTCCGCATGTTGCATCCGATCTCTTAAAGATTCATTTAATGGGCGATTTCCTTGGTAATTTCGATTTGTAGTGATCACAATGACGCAATCTGGATGGCGACGAATGATTCCTGTCGGTAAATTCAACATCCCATTTGGTTCGAGCGCTGAGTTAAGTGCCACAAGAACAGAGGCATCTCGGATGACAGTCGGCTCTTGAATCTCTAATAAATATCCTTTTTCAATCGCTCGAACGATTTCAGAAGGGTAATAGCTGTAATGGATTGCATCTGGATAATCAGCTTCGATCCTTTGAACTAGCTCTGCTAATTTTTCTTTAGCAGAAAAAGGATCAATGCCGTAATGGTTCTGGATCAGTGTCAGTACAGCTTCAAGTGTATCTGTTTGGTAAATAGCTTCTAGTAATTCTTGGTCTTGTTCCTTATTAGAATCTACTACAGGTAATAAGGCTCCGAAAACATCTGATTTGTCCATATCTGCAAAACAGGTCACTTTTGTATAGGGAAGTTGCAGATCAGCAGATAGTGCTTTGGCTAATTGTGTCTTCCCCGACCCGGCATCTCCTTCCAAAAGTACGTTACTGATTTTCATTTCAGGATCTTGCCAATTCCCTTTGATTTCGGAGGCGATCCGCCATTCTTCTGCACTTGTCCGATGGCTTTTCGGTTTCTTCCAGATCATTTGCTTTTCTAGCCGTGAAAAGGTTCGGTTTTCTGTTAGTGAGAAATTCTCCATGCTTCTCTTCCCCTTTTGATCATCTCTGTCTATTAATATCCTAGCTCATCTAAAAGACGTTTTAAAATACGGAATCGTTCCCCAATCAGTTCTCCGTCTTTTTGTAGTGTATCGTAATACAAAATGATGTCTTCATCGATCTTTGGATTTTTGGTATCTACTTCTACCGTCATTCGGTTCCCTTGTAATCCAATGATGTCTACGACTGGATTTTCTGGATCATAAAATTTTTCATAACGATAAGCATCTTGGAAGTATAAACTTCCTTGCGCAGCTAAGATCGCTAAATCTAAAATACGTGTGATTGGTAATTCTTCCGACTGTCGTGACCATTTTTCTCCAGTATGTCGCCATACCTTGCCTGAGATATCGACTTTTCCACGATCATTCCACTGAGCAAGGCCCAGTGAAAGCCCTTTTGCATCCGTATTTAATGCATTTCTTCCATCAACTTTATCATAGTCTTCTACAACGATTACTGGTTTATGTTTTAAATTTGTTGGTATTTCCATTATTTTAACTCCTCATCCTTTTATTTTTAGTAAATAAGTAAATTAGTAGTTTACTCATTTACTAAACTATATGCGACATTATAGAGGATTGAAGTGAGGATTGCAAAGAAAAAGAGCTTCATTGATAGAAATAAAAACACCATCTCGTTCTTTTACACGCTCATTAGTAACATGTAGAAAGTCCAAGATGATGTTGGAATATTTTTGGTATGTTTTTTGAATAAAAGGAATTATTGCGCTGAAATGGCAATGCCGATGGCTTTTTCACCTAAATGTGTACCAATGACTGGTCCGAAATGACCAATTTCGATTTCTGCATTTGGATATTTTTTCTGCAATTTCTCTTTCTCCGCAATCGCTACTTCTAAATTATTTGCATGTATCACGTAAAGTTTGACTGGCGGTTGTATTTCGTTATTTCTTCTACCAATAATTTCTTCAGCTCGAGCAAATGCTTTTTTACTTGAACGGATTTTTTCGAATAAAACAATTTTCCCTTCAGAAAATGTCAGGATCGGTTTGATTTTTAATAAGCTGCCAATCAGCGCTGCACCATTTGTCAAACGTCCTCCTCGTACTAAATTGTTCAAATCATCTACAATCAGATAAGCGTAGGTATTATCTCGGATTCGATCGATATGTGCAAGTATTTCATCAAGGGACTGACCTTCATCATTTAAGTCTAAGGCAGCTTCTACCATGTGTCCCATCGGCATACTAGTGATCTTAGAGTCATAAGGAATGACCGTTACTCCGCTGATGTCATCTTTCATCGCAAATAATGTGTTGACAAAGCCAGAAATCCCTGAAGAAAGATGGATACTTAAAATCGTGTCATACCCTTTCTCTTTCAATTCCTCATATAAACCCAAAACTTCCCCTACGACAGGTTGTGAAGTAGTAGGAAAATCTTTACTGTTTTTTAAAAGTCCATAATATTCATCCGCTTCGATATCGATTCCTTCGTTATAAATTTTCCCATCCATAATCAAAGGGATTGGAATAACGAATAAGTCGGGATGGTTCTTGATACGTTCCGGCAGATATGCCGAACTATCTGTAACTACTGCAAGTTTCATGTGTTTAATTTCCTCGTTTCAAAGAATTTTTCCAGACCTTATAACTATATCATAAGTAAGATTAGATATGAAACTAAAATTGGAAAATAGAAAAACGACAAGCGTAATCATACGAGTTGCCGTTTTTCAAGTGACAGCAAAAAACGATTAGTTAACCTATTCTTTGCTTCTGCTATGATGTTTAACATTTTTCAACATTCGAAACCCATTTTTTCCGAATTGAGAAAATAAAAATACTAAGCCGCCAATACTTCCTACAGCCACACAATAAATCATTGCATAGCTTTTTGATTCCATTGACAATCGCTGATTCAGCAAAAAGAAAACGGCAAAACATACTGCAAGCATAATCAGGGTGGAGCGGAAAGTTTTTAAGAAAAAATTGCTGATCTTTGCTAAAGGTGCTATTCGGTATTCTTTGCACATAAAGTGATAGCCGCGAACAAAGACAATACCGAATGCTAAGCCATTTGATAAGCTCATCCCGTATCCGCCAACTAATCCTAATCCGATTACTTGGAAGATGACTTTCAGGATAATTGCTTCTACAGTTAATCGGATCGCAAAACGATGGTGATTCAAAGATTGAAGCATCGTAGATAGGATCGTGAATAAAGAGAAAAACAAAGAAGCTAGCAAAGCCATTTGGAAATATCCGACACTTTCAGGATCATAGCCAAAAAACAATGTGTATAGTGGTCCAGCTAATAAAGACATTCCAGTCAATGAAGGAAGAAGAATCAATAACGCAATCGAAAAACTATCTCCTACTGTTTTTTCGATTTGTATCCGATCTTTTTTCTTCATCGTGCTTAATATTGGCAAGCTGCTTATAGCTACTGTTCCTACCATGGAGATCAGGATCAATGTCAATTTATTTGGATTGACAGAAGCACGGCTGAATAAGAATTCCAGTTGCTGATCTGCGATCTCTGGACGGAAAAAGTGAAGCAGTGGTTTCATCGTTACTTGGTCGATCATTTGAACGATAGTAATGACTGAGCCGACAAAAATAAACGGTAGTGTTTCCCGAATGATAGAGACAGAGGCAGATCGGTTTTCTCTTTCGAAATAACGGCTGGAAATCAAAAAATCTTTAAGTTCGAAGAAGTCTTTTCTGCGTCCGACGATATACATATGGATAATCGCAGCTAACCCACCGAAGAAAGAAGCGACTGTACTGATCAATACAGCTTCTAATATGGTTCCGTCAGTCAATACGCGCAAGTAATAAGTACCAGCCAAGATAACGATCACTCGCACAGCCTGTTCGATAATCAAAGAAGTTCCATAAGGCCGCAGATCATTTTTTCCTTGGAAATATCCTCTCATTGCACTAAGAATTGGGATAGCAATCAAAGATGGGCATAAACTTCTGATAGCTAGTATCCCATTATTAACGTTAGCAATCGGACTGATTCCGGCTAGTAAAGGAGCAAATAAATACATCAGTGCAGCAGAGGCGATACCGATGACAAACATGATATTGATCGTACTTCTAAAAATCAGCCGACAAGCAGCGTTATCTCCTTCTTTTGTGGCTACAGCTACTTTTTTTGCAATCGCATTTGGAAATCCGACTGTACCAAGCATCAGGAACAATCCATAAGGAAGATAGCCAACATTATACAATGTCGTAGCAAGCATACCATCTTGATTGTTCCCCATCATACTTAGCCAGGGAATCAAATAGACTACCCCTAAAACTTTACATAGAAGATTAGCAAAGGTTAGCCAAAATGTTCCTTGCATCAATTTTTTATTCATTTAAATTCCCTCAACTATTCTTTCATAAAATAAACATCTTCCCTATTATAGCAAAAAATCATAGAAGGACAAATCCCTCTCTAATTCCTAAAATAAAAAAGAGCTTGCATCATAAGCCAACACTAATCTTTTTTATCCCTACGAATAAACTTGCATCCAGAATTGACTGTTGCAAATGCAGTTCGGATAGATCAGTTTGAACAACTTATGTCGCAATCTCTGTTTTTAATAAAATAAAACAGTTTAAAGCATAGACAGCAAAAAGACAGACGCAAGTCCTGTCAAAACTGACAACGCCATCGAACGTGTTTTGTAAGCCACGCCTGCTACTAGAATCATTGCAGCTATTTTGATATTCCAAGCAATATCCAGATGTTCATGAGTAATGAAAACATCTTTAAAAGCTAACGCCGCAAATAATGCCACCGGTACATATTTCATCCAGTCACTGAACCAGGATGGCACTTTTCGATGAGTAAAATAAAGCATCGGGAACAAGCGCGGGATATATGCCACGATGAACAGACAAGCAACTAAAAGTAGCAAATATAGTTTAGTCATGGTGATTGGCCTCCTGTTCCGGGAAGTTGAAGAGCGGCTCATTGACATCTTTACCGCGGTCTCTTAGTTTCTTAGCTTTTTCTTTTTTGAATGCCTTCTCCAGCATAAATCCGGCAAATGAAGCAATGACTGTTGCTGCAATCAATCCGAAAGTATTTTGGAATAATACCATGAATACGACCCCTAATACGCCTGAGAATAAACCTGTAAAGATCAGTAGTGCGCTTTTCATCTGCATGATAAACATGAAAATGAACATGGCCGTCAAAGCAAAATGGACAAGGTCAGCATCTACTCGAATCACCGATCCGAAAAAATTACCGATCATATTGCTACCGGCCCATGCAGTCATTGAGAACCAATTGACATATAAAGCCTTTCTTTTATTCCAGGAAGGGTCAGTTGAAAACTTTAAGTAGTTCACCGCATAGTTTTCATCATTCAGTGATTGAGAAAAGACAGCCAAAAACGTCCGCTTTTCTTTTTTCATAAAACCGGCAAGACTTGCTCCTAATAATGTATAGCGTAATTCTAAAAAGAAAACCATCAATAATGTCGTTGCAAATGATGCTTGCGTCGTAAGCATAGATGCAACTAAAAACTGCGCGCCACCGGAAAAGACCAGAATCGATAACAGTCCTGATAAGAGAGGATCAAATCCAACTTTTTGCAACAATACTCCGCAAGCTAATCCTACTGGTATATAGCTTATACAAAGTGGCATCACTGCATGCAAAGCTTGAAGCCATGGCGCACTTTTCTTTTTGTTCATTAAAATATCTCCTTTAATTACAACAAATAAACAGCGGACTCATTGTAACATAAATTCGCTAAATTGTAGCCGTTTTATTTAAAAACAAGATTATATTTTTCTCATTTTTGCTTCAATTCATGAATAAATGTTTTATTTACGAGAATAATTTGGGTCATATTTATCTGTTTCAATGTATATATACATCTTCTTGTCAGGAAGAGACTGACGCATATTTTTTTCAATATCATTGATGACCGAGTAAGCTTCATTCTCTTTGTTACCAACGATATCTGCTTTTGCTGCAACTAAAATCTCCGTTGGACTTAAATGAACTGTTTTTATATCGATCAGCCGACTGATCTCAGGACGTTCAAAAGCTAACTTGATTTTTGATAAATCGCTTGCTGTCACGCTTTCACCGATGATCAGACTATAAAATTCTTTTGCTAGGAAAATGGCGGCTCCCATCAGCAAGAAACCGATCAGCAATCCGCTGATCGCATCAAATGCAGCAATCCCGGTTGCATAAGTCAATATTGTTCCTGCTAAAGCCAAGACCAAACCGATTACAGCACACAAGTCTTCCGTAAAAATAATCAGTATTTCACTGTGTCGACTTTCGCGCAAAAAGCGCATCGTGGAAAGTTTTTCAGTATTCAATTCTTTGATTTCTTTCATTGCCACGCGTAACGAACTTCCTTCGATTACCAAACCAAATAACAGTATTGCTATAACAATGATCGGATTACCCACTTCATGGGATGGATGCGTCAACTTTTCAAAAGCTTCCATCACCCCAAGTGCCCCACCGCCGAAGAAAAGCATCATTGCGACGATTGTACTGAAAAAGTATTTTGCTCGTCCTTCACCAAATTGATGCAACTCGCTCTGTCCTTTATTGGCTTGTTTATCACCGAATAACAGCAAAATCTGATTGCTGCAATCAACGATACTGTGGATGCTTTCGTTTAGCATGGCGGCACTGCCACTGATTGCATAGCCGACAAATTTGCTGATAGCAACTAGAATATTAGCCCCTAGAGCAGCAATTACGGAAAACATTCCGCTTTTTTTAAAATTTTCCATGTTATTTTCCTTCTTTCATCAACTGAACTCACTGAATTATGGCAATATTCGCCCTTTAACAGTTTTTTATGAAACTTATAGTTTAGACAAATTGAAAATGACCGATTGTCCATCATTCAATTTGATCTCTTTGGCACCAGTAGTAGCACTTTTCCCGTCCACAGTAAACATCCAATAGAGTTGATTTTTCTCATCCTGTGAGTGCCCTTCAAGCGAAGTGATGAAGCCGTTATCTTCTTTGACTTCAAAATTTCGTTTCAAAATACTCAGTAAATCATCGCCTTTTTTGAAGACCACTTCTTTTTCCGAAAAGTTTTGACCATTTTCTTGTAACGTGATTGTTGCTTTTTGCGATGTTTTTACTTCCTCCTTTTGGTTGGAAGCCGATTGTGTATAGGTTGTACTGCAACTTGTCAAAATGAGTATACTGACACTCATTGCAAGCAAACTATAAATTATTTTTTTCATTTTTTCCTCCTGAATGATTGTAAAAACGTTTGACGACTGGCAGAAAAACAAGAAAGAACACAACATTGCCTATACTGTGCATCAAATCAAACGACACCCCTTGAAGGTAATAGATCCAAGGTTGAGGCAAACGATATAACAGCGTATCAAAAACGGTCATACCTATTCCGTAAACCATGCCCGCCAGAAAAAAACAGACTCCCTTTAACCATAGATTCCTTTGCACTGTTTTTCTCAAGCAGACGATTGAAAACAAACTCAGAACAACAGTATAGCTGATCCATTGGCCGATGACCCATGGTCCAACACCAAAATAAAAACTGCTGATCGCAATAGAAAGACTCATGACAATTAACGCATCTTTTAAGCTTAAGTAAAGTACTATAAATAAAAAAATAGCAGTCATTGGCTGGAAATTCGGAATAAATTGAAAAGCGATCCTACCTGCTACACAAGCAGCAGACAATAAGCTAAGCTGTGCTATTTTATTTGTGGACATTCCTAATGAAATCCCTCCTTCATCAGCAAGTTATTCACGTCCATTTAGTACATACAGAAAAGACTTGTGACAATTATTCTGGATAACTGCCGCAAGTCCTTTGGAACAGAATTATCTGAATGACATCTGGTAATCCAACTTATCCAATCAGGACTTTCTCACCATTAATGGGACCAAGAATTCGTAATTGATAAAGAAATCAATGACAGATCGTGGGTAGTCTCCAGATGAGATCGACAAGACTGTTTGATCTTTTTCGTTTGTTGTTATCGTTAAAGACTGTCCTTTATCTAATCGTACTTGATAAGTAGTTTCGTTGATCTTTTCCATATCGTAGGATGGATTTTTCATTGCCACGATAAAAATATCATCCAATACTTCATTCGTCAATTCAAATTCGCTCTGAAGATTCAAACGAAGTGGCTTCGTATTGTCTAGTAATGTCTGATTAACGGTAAAACCAAGTGTTCTTGCATGGGCTAATAATTGATTCAATTTGTGATTGAATATCGTGATCTGCCCTGCAGAGAATACTCGATCCACTGACCAGTGTCGGATCAAAGAAAGCACCCGGTCATCTTGGACATTGATTTCCATTGTCTCTGGTGATACGTTTAGGAGACTCATCGATTCCACTTGGTATCGTTGATCGATGGTCGGTAATACAAAGGAAAAGACTAATTCGTTTTGTCCATTCAACGTATAATTGATCGAAAAATGTCTTGTTTTCCATGTGTCATAAGCTGAATTTGACCGTTCCAGACCAATATCATTCAACGGTTTCAGTAATTCATACGTGAAGTATTCGATCAGGCTTGTCTTTCCGATCGTGGAGATTGGTTCTTCATTCAATATAAAACGATCATATGATTCTAATAATTGTGGAAAATCTGATTCGATCAAATCTTTTCTCATACGTAAATCCGCTAATTCTGCTTCCGCTGTTTCAATCAAACTGACGATATCTTGATGATCTTGCTCTTTTCCTTCTAAATACCCGGGATTTTCAGTTATTTCGTAAGCATGGGTGTTTTCTGCAGTATTCGTATTCGTCGGAGTTACTTTTTCTTTTTCGTGTATTTTTGTTTCCTCTAGCATAGGGATTTCTTCTGTGTCATCCAGAGGATTACTTGTTTGTTCTTCCAATGAAGTGTTCGTTTCTTCATGATCTTCTGTTTGTTCTTCATTTTTTGTCCATTCTGCTTCATCGTGTTCATTCATACTCGGAACCTCCTTCATTAGATTGATTATTAGGATTCTCATTGCCAAGATAATTCATCAAGAATTCATGGATTGCTTGACCGAATCCCTCTTTGCTACCGAAATAGCGTCTGATTTGCCTTTGTTCTTTTTCTACGATGGCTGCACGAAGCTGGTCTGCTCTTGCTTCTTGCTTCAATGCTTCTTTTTGCTGCTGGATTGTTTCAGGCGTCTCAATATAAGGAAGCCAGCCTAATTTTTCATTAGATAGTACTTGCTTCTTCTTCTCTAATTCTTGAATTTCTTCCTCGATTTTTTTACGATTCAAGAATCCTTTATTGTCGTTCAAATCAGTCATTTGTCGATTGATTTCTTTTATTTGTTCATCTAAACGTTCAATTTCTGTCTGAGCAGTGATCACCTTTGCGTCTAGCTCATTGATTTTTTTGTCATAGTCCGTTGACTCCGGTTGGGAATATTTCTCCCACTCTTCATCGATCTTAGGCAAAACAAAAATTTCTGGCAGACTTGCATCAATACCGACCGTGGGCCGATCATGGTAATAAGTGCCGATTTTGTAATAGCTCATCGTTGGCGAGATGTTTTCTACTTGTTCCATAAAAGGAAATTCCTGTAAAAAACGATCATGGATCTTACGCATCAGCAATTGATCGATCTCGTGATTTTCATTTGAGCTTCTTTTTAATTCTTCATTCAATCGGCCATTGTATAAACGGTAGATCTCAGGGATATCTTCTTCGCGGACAGCTTTTTCAAAAGCCTGTAAGTCTTCTAATAATTGGGAAAGATTCATGCTTGCTTTTTCTTTGATATCGTAAAAAGAAGACGATTCTTGTCCTGTATCCTGATCCGCGTTCGTCTCCTCTAGTTCGTCTGGCTCATAATTTGCATTTGTATCTGGCTCTTTCATACTACTTGCCTCCTCTTACTCATCTGTTTTTCACTTATTAATACTTCAATAGTACCATTTTCTGTAAAAAATTGTTATAAAAAAGAGCGGGCAATGCTCCATAAAACAGGCTGCACCAAAATTTGGTACAGCCTTTTTTTCGATCAACTAGTCTTTCCATCTGATAGGACAGAATCGAATCCGATGACCTTTATCTTATTTTTTATTTACTAGGCAGATCTCTTGTTGTGAAATGAATGCGCTGATGCTCATCACGAGTTAGCTGCGTTTCTTCGTTTAGATAAGTAAACGTCAATTGTTCCAATTCGGGATCTTCAAGCATTCTTTCATAACCGGTAAAAATCGAACGGATATAGTGTTTATATGCGTTTTTCTTTTTCTGTCTTTTTTTCATGTAGCACCTTCCTTATCAAAAACTATCATACCAATGAATAACTATCTAGACAAGTTGGTTTAAACCATTTTCTTTGTTTTTTTGAGGAATTTCGCTCTTCCAGTTGACGAATCCTCAAAAAAATGAAAAAATGCTTTAGTACTTAAGGAGGGAACCTAGTGAAAAAAATTGGTTTTGATTCAGAAAAATATATTGAAGAGCAGTCAGCGTATATTTTGGAACGAGTGAACCACTATGACAAATTATATTTAGAATTTGGTGGGAAGCTAGTTGACGACAAGCATGCGAAACGTGTACTTCCAGGATTTGAAGAAGATGCGAAAATCAAATTGCTGCAAAAATTGAAAGATCAAGCTGAAATACTGATTTGCGTCTATGCTGGAGATATTGAACGTAATAAGATCCGTGGTGATTATGGGATTACTTATGATATGGATATCTTGCGGTTAATCGATGAATTACGTGGTTATGGCTTATTAATCAACAGTGTCGTTATCACTCGCTATAGTGGACAGCCTGCCACGAAAGTCTTTATCAATAAACTAGAAAGACGAAACATCAAGGTCTATAAACACTCAGAAATCGAAGACTATCCAGTCAACGTAGAAAAAATCGTCTCAGAAGATGGTTTTGGAAAAAATGAGTATATTGAAACAACTAAACCAATCGTTGTAGTGACAGCTCCTGGCCCAGGAAGTGGAAAGCTCGCTACTTGCTTGAACCAACTGTATCATGAAAGCCAAAAAGGACATGCAGCTGGTTACTCCAAGTTCGAAACTTTCCCAGTATGGAATGTTCCGTTGAAACATCCGCTGAACATTGCTTATGAAGCAGCCACAGTCGATCTAAAAGATGTCAATATGATCGATTCCTTCCACTTTGATGCCTACAATAAAGTAGCTGTGAACTATAATCGGGATGTTGAGACATTTCCTGTAATCAAACGTATTATTGAAAAAATTACTGGTAAAGAATCTGTTTATCAATCTCCTACTGACATGGGTGTGAATCGTGTAGGATTTGGGATCGTGGATGATACCGTTGTCCAAGAAGCCTCTAAACAAGAAATCATCCGTCGTTATTTCCAAACAGAATGCGACTTCAAAAAAGGATTGATCGACGAAGAAGCAGTTAATCGAATCAAACTGATTATGGAAGAAGTCGGTTTACGTCCTGAAGACCGAAACGTGGTAGTCCCTGCCCATGACTATGCAGATAAGATTCAAGCGCAAAGTCCTACAAAAGATCCTTCTGCTGTGATTGCAATCGAATTACCAGATGAAGTCATCATTACCGGGCGTACAAGTTCATTGATGGATGCGTCAGCGGCAGTTATCTTAAATGCAGTAAAACATTTAGCCCATATCGCAGATGACATTCCTTTATTGTCACCATTAGTTCTTGAAACAATACAAGGATTGAAATCAAAGACACTTCATTCCTCTTTGGATGCACTAAGCATCAATGAAGTCTTGATCGCTTTATCAATCAGTGCAGTAACGAATCCAATCGCTCAAGTTGCTTATGATAAACTAGCTGAACTTGAGGGAGCACAAGCCCACTCTACTGTGATGGTCAATAAAAATGATGAACAAACATTGAAAAAACTAGGAATCGATATTACCTGCGCACCTGTCTACCCTTCCGAAAATCTATATTACCAATAGAAAAAGTTTACTTATAAATGTTGAAAACGAAACTATTAGCTTAATCGATAGTTTCGTTTTTTTATAGACTTTACTAAGACGTTACACTTTTTAAACCTTTTATTTTGTTCGCTTTATTTTCTAATGGAAAATGAATGCGTTTCACTCTAAAAAAGTAATGAAAATTTCACTAAAGATTAGTATTTTATTTGCAAAACAGGTAAAATAAAACGGAATTTGGAATAGGAGTGATTATTTGAGTTATTTATTAGGTATTATTGGTTTATTTGTCACATTAGGGCTTGCTTTTTTGATCAGCAGTAACAAAAAAGCAATCAAATTGAAACCACTAATTGTGATGTTCGTTTTACAGCTTGTTCTTGGTTTCGTATTATTACGTACAACTTTTGGTACAGCGGTTGTTTCTGTATTGGCAAAAATGTTTGATCATCTTCTTGCTTTTGCTGGGCAAGGTGTTGACTTTGTTTTTGCCGGTGTAGCAAATAAAGGAAGTGCACCTTTCTTTCTTTCCGTATTGATGCCAATTGTATTTATTTCTGCTATTATCGGTATTCTACGCTATATCAAGATTCTTCCATTATTTATGAAAGCTGTTGGTCTAGGATTAAGTAAAATCAACGGGATGGGCAAATTGGAATCTTATAATGGAGTAGCTTCTGCTATTTTAGGACAATCGGAAGTTTTTATTTCCATAAAAAAGGAATTACCCTTCCTATCTGAGAAACGTTTGTTCACCATGAGTGTATCGGCTATGTCTACAGTTTCTATGTCGATCGTCGGATCTTATATGGCACTGATCGATTCTAAATATGTGATCACTGCCCTTGTTTTGAACTTATTTGGCGGTTATATTCTGGCTTCAATTGTAAATCCCTATGTATTAGAAGAAAAAGAAGATGAGCTGATCATTGAAGAAAACAAAGAACAGACATTTTTCCAAATGTTGGGAGAATACATTCTTGATGGTTTCCATGTGGCGATCACGGTTGCTGCTATGCTTATCGGTTTTGTTGCTTTGATTGCCATGATCAATGCTATCTTCCACGGGATATTCGGCATCACTTTCCAAGAGATCCTAGGTTACATCTTTGCCCCTCTTGCCTTCATCAGCGGAATCCCATGGAAAGAAGCAGTGGATGCCGGTAGTATCATGGCGACTAAACTGGTTACAAATGAATTTGTTGCTATGACAGAATTAGCAAATGGTAATTTCCATTTTACTGAGCGTACAACAGCAATTATATCTGTCTTCCTCGTTTCATTTGCCAACTTCTCTTCTATCGGGATCATTTCTGGTGCGATGAAGGGATTAAATGAAGAAAAAGGAAATCTTGTCGCAAAACACGGATTGAAAATTTTGCTAACAGCGACTTTAGTCAGCTTTTTAAGTGCTATTGTGACTGGCTTGCTGGTATAAAATACAAAAAAGCAAAGTTACTTTTAAAAGCTTTGGAAATATTTTCCAAAGCTTTTTCACTTGTTCAATCATCAAAGGAGAAATGACAATGAATTATTGCTATGTATTTATCGGTCCTTCTGGTTCTGGAAAAACTTCACTCGCAGAAGCTATTTTTCAGCCGGAACAAAAGATCATTACTTACACGAATCGATCACCAAGACCTGGGGAAAAAGATCAAGAGGATTATTATTTTGTTTCTGACAATACATTCAATCAGATGATCAAGGGAAATGAGTTTGCAGAGTGGGACCAATATGCTCAACATAAATATGGTTCCAGTAAAGCAGAAATTAAAAAGAAACTGACAGTAGGAAATTGTTACGCCGTTTTGACAGCAAATGGTTTTTGGCATTTATATGAGTATTTCGGGACGGTAGTCCGTCCTATCTTTATTACGATCTCTAAAGAAACATTGCAATCGCGCCTGAAAAAACGTGGAGATTCATCTGAACAGATTTCAGCCAGACTGGCGGTTTATGTAGAAGATTTAGCACAGTTGAAACGTTTGAAAGCTATCCCCTCACTTTTAGTCGTGTCAAACGATGGAGCGTTCCAAGAAGCTGCAGATAAAATAAAAAAAGGATTATTGATATAAATGTATCGAATAATACTCGTAGGATAAGCCGAGAGATCGTGACAAAAGCTATGTCACGACCTCTCGATGAAGGGAGTTTCAGAAAGCAGCTATTTCGTAAAATACGCTAAAATTCCACAAAAATTTGAGAAGCATTTTCGGAAATTCTTTCTTGTTTTTTGAAGCTGGCCACTTCTGTTACAACCTCTTGGCTATCATATGATTGTTTTTTTCAGTAGTGTTAATGTCTTTATCTTTGCTCAGATGATTTTATAGTCAATTGATGATTATTTGATATGCTTTTCTTTCGCCGTGTTCAAAAGGAAATTCAATCATCCCTTGATAAGTGAATCCAGCAGAATAGATGGTCTTTTCCATCGGTTCATTAGCTGGATAAGTATCGATACGGATATCTTGGATATTTTTGCTGGCTGCAATCGTCAACAAATGTTCTAAGAACGGTTTTGCTAGTTTTTTTCCTCGAGTACTTTCTGCTAAAGCGACACGATGAATCGATAAATAAGGACCAGTTGATTCTTTCCAACTACCATCTATTTTTGTGTAAACGGGATCCACGCCTGAGACTAATGCAGCTGTTCCAGCAATTTGATCTTCCACTATTAATACATAGCTTTCTTTTCTTTCAATATCGTTCAAAATCGTTTCTTTTGTTGGTTTCTGCCCGTTTTGCCATTGAGGAGAGCCTTGCGAAGCAATGAAATCCGCTGCGGCATTAATGATTTCTACCACTTCTTCTACTTCTTCTTTCCTTGTTTGCCGAATATACATCCAGTTTCCTCTTTTCTATTCCTTTTTCATTTACATTATCTAATCATTGGATCACTTCATATAGTTCCTGAACTTTTGAATAATATTTAAGCCAATCTTTTGGATGATCTAGCAGGTGACTAATAAGTTCCAAATGATGCATAAGTGACCACTTTTTCAACACTCCCAGTCCAGGGAATTTTTGTTGCTGGTAAAGAGCCAATAATTCAATCATTCCTGAAGTAATCAAGAGTTGATGATGGTGACGCATGATCCATTTTTTCATTTTATCTCCTGCTTCAAGAAACTTCAATGCTTGGTCTTTAGCAGAGTCGTTACTGTCAGAGACAAAATGTTTCACGCGTATATTGCCGTAAGCATCAATATACGTTAGATGGATAGCAAGCGCTCGGCTAGGGAACCCTTTATCGAAATAACGGCTACCTTCGATCGTGAAATCAGAAAATCCAATATATCCGTCTGCGTGGAAAAAAAGATAGTCATCACTAAAAAAGTCATCTGTTTTATCTGCATAACTTTCAACATGCTTTCTCGTTTGAAAAGAGTCACGGATCACAATTTTGTTTTCGGGCAGCCAGATGCGAAAGCGACTAGTATCTGGTATCAAAAATTTCGAATCAACTCCTGCCAACTGTTTCCACACCTCTGTATCTTTTGGGTAGTGCTGTCCATCGAAAACAAGAAACGCTGGAGGTGAATCCAGTACTTCACTGAGATTTTCTGGCGTTAAGATCTGTGCAGGGACGACAGAGCTATTTTCTTTGACTGTCCAACTGTGCACATGCTGATCGAATAATTTGAATTGTCCTACTTGGGGATTTTGGATCACAGCGATTGGATGGTGCTTTTTTTGAAATAATTCGATCACATTTTTAAGCGTAGCGGAATCACGTACTGGTTCGATCACTGGTTGGATTTTATTGGAGAGCAATCCTCGCGACAGTGCTTCTTTTAATGCTAATAGGTCAAATTGTTTTCCTCTTAAATAAGGATAGTACATATTTTTCACTCCAATGGCTCTGTAGGCAACCGACGGATCTGCTGTTGTTGCCTCAAATATTCATAATCATGCTGAAGCGCGATAACTTCTTCTTGCAACTCATTGATTGCCTGACTAGCTATTTCCTCTAAAAACCGTTCATAATATCGTTCGTTAGAAAATGGATCTTGATTTTCTGAACGTCTTTTCAATTCTTTGTACAATTGATCTTTTGGAAAATATTTTACGCCTCGCTCCATTTGCTTTGCTTTTCTTACTTCCCTGAATAAAGAAGCCATGAAGCGGTTTGTCAAAGCTTCTTCCGGTACAGCAAGCTCTTTCTTTGCTGCTTTTTTCGCAATCAGAAATGTACCAGAGGCAGGCATCTCCTCTTCAACCGTGTACGGACGATACACTAAAACACCTATTCCTGTAGGGATTTCAGTTTTTACTTCTTCATATAGTTTACTTGGTAAAACAAAATAATTATAATGTCCAACAAATGACAGTTTGGCTGTAGAGCGAAAATCTGCTTTTGTCACTTTCAGCTCATAGCATCGCCATTCTCGGCTTCCATCAAATTTTGTCAAGCAGCTAAGCGTATCTACAATTCCTTGGTCATCAGGCATCGTGACTTCTTCTACAACCAAGCCGCCTTGCTCGATGCAATATTGGTATAACGAGGATTCTATTTCGATGGTTAGCGGGGTCTTCATGTTTTCTACCTCCGAACATATTTTCGATTTACATTTTACATGAAATGGTTTTAAAATACTAGGCAGAATATACAAGAAACAAAAAATAGAAATGGTGCCAGCCACGCTAGCACCATTTCTATTTTTCAGATTGACTGATGGATAGAACGTTTTTCTAAATACTGTTGCACTTTTTCGATCCCGATACAAATGACCCAATAAATCAGTGCAACTAAAATATAGAGAGAAAAATAATCGAATGTCCGACCGCCTATGATCTTTGCTTTTTGAAATATTTCTGGTACTGTGATTGTTGCTGCTAACGAAGTACCTTTCACTAGATCCATAGCTACGTTACTGAGTGCCGGTACTGAGATTCGAAAAGCTTGCGGCAAAACGATATATTTCAATACCCCAAAGAAAGAAAAACCAGAAGCTAAACCAGCGTCCCACTGACCTGAAGAAACGCCTGCTAGTGATCCTCGATAGATTTCACCAATAAATGCACTGCTGGTAATCGTAAAGCAGATGACTGAAGCCGTTAAGGCACTTAATTGATAAGGTAACCCGAAATATAACAGAAACAGCAGGACTAGTGCGGGAATGCCTCTAAAGAACGATAAATAAAAACGAATAAATACATTCAGAGGCAGCCAATCCAAAAGACCTAAAACTGTCAAAAGCAACCCTACCAAATTTCCTAAAAGAAACGACACGAAGCCAATCCCTAATGTGTATACCAAGCCTTGCAGTACGAAAGGAAGTGAAGTCCACATGAGGGAAAAATCAATTAGAGGAAAGTACATCACTCACTCACCGACTCAGCCATCGTTTCTTTCGGTTTGACTGAAACATCAGTTTGAAAATATTTTTCAGATATTTTCTTTGTCGTCCCATCTTCTTTCATCTCTTTTAATACGCCATCGATTTTCTTTTTCAGAGCATCATTTCCTTCTTTCAATAAAAAACCACTTTCGTTTTCATTGAAATAAACGTTCTCCAGTATTTTTACAGGGATATCTGGTAAAGCAGATACGGCCATTTTCTGCAGATAATAATCATTTAGAATAACATCTGTTCGACCATTTGCTACATCGCTTAAATACTGATCATTCGTGGCATTGTCATATGTGACTAATTTAGCTCCGTGTTTTTCCGCTAAACGCATATAGCTAGTATTGGGTTCGCCAGCTGCTTTTTTCCCTTTAAGATCTTCAAGTGAGTGGATTCCTGAATCATCTTTTTTTCGTACGATCATACTGTCAAATGAATATTTGAAAGTCTCTGAAAGGGAGAATTTTTTTTCTCTTTCTTTTGTGATACCAAAATCGTTCGCAGCAAAATCTGATTCTCTTTTTGAAACAGAAGTGATTTGTCCATCCACGTTGTATTCTTTAAAGGAGATTTTGACATTTAACCGTTTAGCCACCTCTTTTGCCAAATCTACATCATAACCAACTAATTCATTTTGATCATTATAATAAGATGCGGGAAACAGTGTGCCAGAAGTCGCTACTACTAATTCTTTCTTTTTTTCTACATTACTCCAGCTGTTATCTTCCTGATTAGCGGCAGCTGTACCGCAAGCGCTTAAAATAAAAAAGGCACTAGTTATTAGAGCAAACAATCTTTTTTTCTTCATTCTTCTTCTCCTTGTTTCTGCTATTTCCATGGATTTGGTAAATGGAACTGATGATTTGCTTCAAATAGATAGCCGATTTGAAATAGCAAATCTTCTCTTCCTCTGGCAGCCATAAATTGGATTCCTAGAGGCATGTTTTCTTTTGTCAAATGAGTAGGCAAGCTGATTGCTGGTTGTCCAGTCAGATTAGCCAACTGTGTATAAGGTGTGATCTTCAAGCTCTCCTCAAACATGGAAGAAACAACGTCTAAACCTTCTACTTCAGAACAATCACTGATGTGTTCCATCTGTGCTCTTATCGCATCACTTTGCAAATCTTCGCTGATTTTAGGGGCGGTAAATGCAGTCGTTGGTGAAAGGAATAGATCGTATTCTTGATGTAGGTTTTCCATGACAATTGCTGCTTCATCCCATACATGCAGAGAATCGATGTAAGTAGCGGCAGAGAGCTTCTGACCATATTGGAACAAAGTCCAAGAAATGGGTTCAAGTTCTTCTTTTCTGACAGCTCGCTGGATGCCTGTTTCAATCGAGCGGATCATTGCTGCTGTTTCTGCGCCATTCATCTGATAATAAGACGTGATCAGTTTACGACCATCTAGTGGGTAAGGAATCTCTGTCAAATCATGCCCTTCTTTTCCAAGGAAATCTACAGCTTTTTTTACAGCAAGTACTGCCTCTTCACTAATCTGTGAGTGGATCGGTGAATCAACACAAAAAGCTATCTTCAACCGTTTTTTTCTTGGATGTGTTTGCCACTCAACTGGCGATACTTGATATGGCGCACCGGAATGGATACTTCTCATCCCATAAAATAAAGCCTCCGTGTCTCTCATAGAAACTGTCAAGCCGAAATCAATAGCAGCTCCTTGCCATCCTCTCCAAGCATATGGACCAACTGGCATCGTCCCTCGCGAAGGTTTCAGCCCAATCAATCCGCAAAACGAAGCGGGTATTCTAATAGAACCACCGCCATCACTAGCACCAGCTAAAGGAACGATTCCTGATGAAACTGCAGCAGCAGCTCCTCCACTTGATCCGCCCGGTGTACATTCAAGGTTCCAAGGGTTTCTTGCTGGGCCATAGATGACTGGGTCTGTAATATTTTTGAAACCAAACTCTGGCGCATTGGTTTGTCCAAAAGGAACTAGACCTATCGCTTCTGCTTGCCGCACATAATTAGATGTATGAGAAGCTCGGTGTGTTTCAAATAAACGAGATCCTGAAGTAGCTAGCCATCCCTTTTTTTCTTGACCGAGCATTTTTAAAGGAAATGGGATACCAGCCAATGGCCCTTTTTCTGACTGGGGAATCAATAGCTCGTGGGAATTACTCTCGAATGGTTCAAGCGCGACAAACGCATTCAATTCATGATTTTGCTTCTTTATTTTTTTCTGTATATCCGTAACTAGTTCTTGAAAACTAAATTCTTTTTCTTTAAGCTCTTTTGCTAATTCTGTTGCATCATTCATATTATCCTCCTTTTTGCCTCTGTTATTTTCCCACAAGTTCGTCTAACATACAATGAGTACGCTTGCACAGGAATGAACAGACGAGTGTTTTTTATAAAAAAAGACGAAGATCAATCATGACCTTCGTCTCTTTGCTATGAAATGGTGCGTAATTTGCCTTTAAATTCGTCAATTGACGTATATCCTTTTTCTGACATAATCTGCGTTAATTCTTTTATGATTCTAGAAAAAATTTCCGGCCCTTCTTTATGAAGCTCTGTACCAATCTGTAACATGCTTGCGCCACATAGCAGATGTTCAAATGCATCTTGTCCTGTCCGAATCCCACCTGTACCAATGATTTGGATTTCTGGTTTCAAACGTGTATAAAAAGCGCGAACATTCGCCAAAGCAGTCGGCTTGATATACTCTCCGCCAATGCCGCCGAACCCTTCTTTTGGTTTGATGACTACTGCTTCTTGTTCTGTATCGATATACAAACCATTGCCCACACTGTTGATAGCATTGACATAGGTCAATGGAAACTGATTCAAGATATCAGCCATCTGATCAAAATGAGCAAAATCAAAATAAGGAGGCAATTTGATTCCTAGCGGCTTAGAAAAGATGCTGAATACTTCTTTCAGTGTTTCATAAGTGGCCTCAAAATCGTAAGCTAGTTGTGGTTTTCCAGGCACATTGGGACAAGATAAATTTAATTCAGTGATCCCATTAAACCCACTTTTTTCTATTTTCTCAAGCATTTCCAAGTTTTCCTGGACACTCATCCCGGCAATGGAAAAAAATAACGGTTGATTTTGGTTTTCCTGCACTTTTTCATACGCAAGAGCATACTCTAGATAATAAGAAAAACCTAAGTTTGGAAGTCCCATAGAATTGATACTCCCTAAAGGAACATCAAAATAGCGTGGTTCGGGATTTCCTTTTCGTTCATTGATCGTACAGCTCTTAGTGATAAATGCTCCTGCTTCTGAATGAGCCAGTTCATCTAATTCCTGGGTAGTCATGCAGTGGACACCAGATGCATTCATCAAAGGATTGGCAAAGATATGATTGGCAAAGGTCGTTTCTAAACTCAAGTAAATCGCTCCTTCAAACAAGTTATTTTGTCTAGTGTATCATGACTAAAAGAAAAATCAACTCTTGTTTTCCGAAGAAATTCTTAATCATCTTGTTCAGTTGACAGTACTTCGCCTGTTTGGCTATTGATCTTGACTGATGTACTTTGATTGCCGTCTTTTACTTTGACTTCCCAATAAGTAGTACCTAAATCTTTATCCAAATCCCAATCTGTTGCCGTACCGCTTCCTACTTTGTCGACGGCGATTTTTGCTGCTTCCTCAATCGTGATCAATTTATCAACATCCAGACCATCTTCTTTTTTCTTTTGACCATTTTGTTCATCTCGATCTAGAGTTTCTGGATTCTCTGTCTCCATTTTTTCATTTTGAGCATCAATTCTTGCTTCGTATTCTTTTTGATCATCGACACCTTCTATCTTGTAGAAGTAAGATCCCCAATCACTATCTAATTCCAAACTAGTAATTGCAGTATCTGGGTATTTATCTTGGAACAATTCGATCGCACGAGCTGCAGACACTTTGATATCTGACTGAGTACTTGCTTCACTAGAACTTTTTGTCTGGCTAGACGAAGATGTGCTTGCTTTTGTTGAGGAGTCCGATACCTGTGAAGAGCGCTGTTCGCTACTGGAAGACGTATTCCCAGATGTGCCTTGATTGGTATTTGATTGACAAGCAGCTAAAAACAAAGCTGCAAATAAACTAGTATAAATAACAGTTTTTTTCATTGATTCGATCCCCTTTGTTATAAAATAGTATTCTATTACAAGTATAACGAAGAAAAAATTTTCTGTCATGTTTAAAAATTAAAGAACCAAACTTTTATTATGAAAATATAAAGAAAAAGAAACTAAGCTTTAGAGACAATCCTAGAAGTTAGACAAAAAAGTTCACTTCTGGAGCATCATAAAACTTAGCTTCTTTTTAAATAGTCTTTAAACAGTACTTTTGCCTCAATTATGCACGATGCATTGGGATGTCATTGTTTCCAGGTTGAACAAGCAAATATTGAATCACATCGATATTACTTGATTCAAATGAAGCTGCACAAGCTTGTAAATATAGATCCCACATTCGATAGAAGGAATCACCCATTTCTTTCGTGACTTGATCTTGGACTTGATGAAAATTCTTTGTCCAATGTTCTAATGTCAATTGGTAGTCACGACGTAAGCTTTCCAAATCAATCAGTTGCAAATCGTTTTTTGTAATATTATCAACTAATTCAGTAACACCAGGGACATAACCGCCAGGGAAAATATATTTATTGATCCAAGCATTTGTCGCACCGCCTTGTTGTCGGCTGATTCCATGGATCAAAGCTGTTCCTTTTGGTTTCAATAAATCTTTTACCACTTTGAAATAACCTTCAAGATTTTCAGAACCTACATGTTCGAACATACCTACACTTGTGATATGATCAAACGTTTCGCCTTTTAGTTCGCGGTAATCCATTAATAATACACGGCATTTATCTTCTAAATGTTCTTCTTTTATTCTTTTGGTAATCAAATCGTATTGTTCTTCACTTAGTGTGATCCCAGTTGCCTTGACATTATACTCTTTGGTAGCAGTGAACATCAATGTTCCCCAGCCACAACCGATATCAAGCAACGTTTCGCCTTCTTTGATAAAGAGTTTGTCTAAGATATGATGGACTTTATTGATTTGTGCTTGTTCCAACGTATCTTCAGGTGTATTGAAATAAGCACAAGAATAAGTCAAAGTTGGATCTAGCCAAAGTTTATAAAAGTCGTTACCTAAGTCATAATGCGCATGGATATCTTCTTTGTTTTTTTGTTTCGTATGTTTTTCTTTCTTTGGCAGCCATTTTAGATAATCTTTTCCTCGTAAAAAGCTGTTTGCTTGCTGATAAGCATCGTTGATCAATGCTTGGATACTTCCCTCGATCTCGATTCGATGATCCATATAGGCTTCTCCTAGTGCCAAAGAAGCGTTACTTGTAATCTCTTTCATTGGGATTTCTTCATGGATATTGATTTTGATTTGGGGAGGAGTGTCCGTATCTCCGTATTGTTTCGTTGTACCGTCCCAATAATTTACTTCGACAGGGAGCGAGAAAGAACGTGAAAATAATTGATTGTATAAAGTTTTCTCTAACATGATTTTCCTCCTTAAAAAAACTACCCTATTACGTTAATACTAAAAAAGAAAAGAATCAACTAAGAAGTTTAATTTTTTCAGAAATTTTTCAAAAACTACTTTATTTTTCATTTTTTTCACATTCATTGTCGCATAAATCGCTTAAACTTGTCATTCGACACGCTTATCTTTGAATCTTGTTTTGACAAAAACCCATAAAAGCAGCAAGACAGTTATCGTTGTTTGGACACTTAGCATCAAGATAAAGTCAAAGTGGATAAACCCTACAACTGCTGCTGCCATGGAACCTATTCCCATAACATTCAGCATCAAATTTGCACTCTCTTTGAATGTATGAATGGATGAAAGTTGGCTTTTTCTTGTCATCCACAAGAAAAAGGAAGCCCCGAATAAAATGAGACTCGTCATGACAAATAGGACAAGACCAAGACTTAAACTATAAGATAAAATGATTGTTGGACGATTACTGGCATAAAATTCTCTTTCTAAAAATCGTTGGAAATCTTCGGGCGTACGTACAGAATCTGGTTGGAAAGATGGGCTATAATTCATCGTATAGCGGCGTATACCAGATTTATCCTTTTGTTGGATCACCCATTGTTCCTTCTCAAAATCAATAAAAGTTCCATGATCGGATTGTTGTTTCTCAGATAAAGACACACCTACCAAAATTTCAGGGGTCACAGCTATCGTTTGTTGCGATGCTTGTAACCCAGTTTCAGATAATTCAAGTTCAGAAAATTTTTGGGTTCCTTGTTCATCGATCAGCGAATGAACGGATAGAAATTGTTCTAATGGAATCGCTTGGATCTGATTGGCATAAAAAAGAGTCACAGGCATGACCATCAAGGAAACTAAAAATACAAATATCAAGAAAAATTTAGGCCATGATAATAGTTTGCGTCCCGCAAACACTTGAGTTGGCGTACGTAATGCGGAAAAATAGTTTAACGGAAATGTTTGCATGATACTCTGCTCCTATCCTTTTGTTCCGCCAGATGTCAGGCCGGTAACAAAGTTCTTTTGTAAAAAGAAGAATAATAGACAAATCGGTAGTGCAATCAAAATTGCCCCAGCAGCAAAAAGAGAGACTCTTTGGTTTGTCACATCAGAAATAAATGTTTGTAAGCCGACAGCAACAGTCTGATTTTCAGGTGTTCGAAGCAGGAACTTAGCTAACATGAAATCCCCAAAAGGTCCCATAAAAGCCCATAATGCTTGAACGGCGAGCATCGGTTTGACAAGCGGTAATACAATCTGGAAAAAAATCCTGAAATGCCCTGCCCCATCAAGTTTAGCAGATTCATCTAAATCTATTGGTACAGTGTCAAAGTATCCTTTCATCAGCCAAGTATTCATTGGAATTCCACCGCCTATATAGATCATTGTCAAGAACCAGTACTTATCGAGCGCTTCTAATAAGAAAGCCATGACATAAAAGGCAGTCAATGCTGCCATAGTCGGTACCATCTGAATCACTAAAAAGAACATCAAACTTGATTTGCGGCCGATAAAACGATAGCGACTATAAGTATAGCCCGCCAAAGTTACTACAGTCACTTGTACGATCATTGTTAGGACAGAAATGATCAATGTATTTTTATACCAAGTCCCGTAAAGTGTTTCACTGAATAGCCGAGTAAAGTTTCCTAAAGTCCAGTCACTTGAAAGATCTAAACTAAAAGCTGCAATATTTCCTGACTTGAAGGCAGTACTTGCTGTGATCAAAAGCGGATAGATGATAATGACTGACAGTATTAAAAGAAAAAAGTAAGTAAAAAAGTGAGAAAGTCGTTTTTGGAATCGAGCACTCGAATGAAATTTTTTCATTGTTAATCCCCCATATTGAACGCATTTGTCTTTTTAAATACCAGCAATGACACACAGATAACGATGACGGAGATAATCAACGTGATTGCTGAAGCCATAGAATACTGCGGAGAAGTTCCAGTCGTAAGTTTATAGATCCAGGAAATAAGAATATCAGTAGAACCAGCTCCTCCGCCTACGCTTCCGGGACCACCATTGTTAAACAGATAGATCATGGAGAAATTATTGAAATTCCCCGTATACTGTGTAATAAATGTTGGCGCTGCCACTAGGAAGACAGCAGGAAGCGTGATGTTTGAAAAGCGCTGCCATGCATTTGCTCCGTCGATTTTTGCTGCTTCATATAAGTCTTCTGAAATCGATTGTAAGATTCCTGTAACCATCACATAGATATAGGGAAATCCTAACCAGCCCTGCACTAAGATAATTGCTACTTTCGTCCAGTTCGGGTCCGTTTTCCAAGAGATTGCACTGATATCTACAAAAGGAAGCTGGTTTATGAAAGGAATCACTTGAGTATTGATGGCACCTACGCTATCGTTGAATATATTCGAAAAACTCATGATAGTAATAAAAGCTGGGACCGCCCATGGTAATAAGAAAATGATACCGAAAATACGTTTGAATTTAATAAATTTCTGGTGAGCAACAACCGCTGTGAGAATACCAAGGGTGATTTGCAAAGTTGTTGCACATAAAGTCCAAATCACGGTCCACGAAAAGACTGCAAAAAAAGTATTACGATATGAGCTTAAAAAGAAGATACTAAAAAAGTTTTTAGCCCCTACCCAATCAATTAAACTGGCTGGTGGAATATGATTGAAGTCATAATTAGTAAATGCAGTGAACAATGTAACTAGGACTGGGAAAATGATCGTAAAAATCATGAGAAGATAAGCGGGAAGTGTCAATAGATAAGGAAAACCTTCATCACCTATATTATGTATGACTTCCTTCATCGTCCGATTGATTTTTTTGCCCTCTTGACGCATCTTCGCTACTCGATAAGCGTCTAAAAGATTCAAACCGTAAAAAATCAAGAAAATGATTGTAATGATGAATTGCAAAGTGCCTTCAATCAAAATAAATAATGAATGATCTTCCATTGGTATACTTCCCAAAGTAACCAATCCTACCAATGCATGAAATCCGCCCAGAAGCATCTGACCAATGAATAGGACGAATATGGCGAAAAAAACGATACCTTTAAAAGCTTGGCCATTTACAAACTGCCCCATCCCTGGAATAAGTGAACAAAGCGTGATTTTTTTTTCGTTGATATTGCTTGTTTTATCTTGCTGCATCTGAATGCCCCCTCTAAACTTGCTAAACCGCAAACTGCTTTTAAGATAATGGCAACAAGAGCAAGATAATTTTCCATCTCGCTCTTGCCACTTTTATCTGAAGCACCTGTTCCATTTTTTATAAAAATGGACGGTTATCATTTTAATCAGTATTTTTGTTCTATGGCTTCACTGATTGTTTTTACTGCTTCATCTGCGGATTCTTTTGGTGTTTTTGAACCTGATGCTGCATCGAACATCAAGTTTTCTGCACCTGTCCAAACTTCGCCCATTTCTGGGATGTTTGGCATCGCTTGAGCTGTTTCATATTGTTCAATCACAGCTGTTGTTAATTCATCGTTTTTAGCCTTTGCTGTTTCCCTAGCTTGTTGGTTTGCAGGGATTTCATTTACCATTTCAAAGAATTTTTCTTGATTTTCCTGATTCGTTACATAATCAAGCCATTTTTGAGAGAGGTCTTTGTTTTTAGCATAATTGCTGACTACCCATCCTTTTCCTCCGCCAAACGGTTGATAAGGCTGTCCATTATTTAGAGTAGGAATTTTGGCTACACCATAATTGATATTGTTTTCTTTGTATGTTTGCGCTTGCCATGGACCGTCAATGATTGCTGCAGTTTTATTGGACATGAATTGCTGGCTGGCGAAGTCTCCTGCACTTTTTATGTCTTGCATTCCCTTTGGCCAAACATTTTTGAACCAATCTGTTGCATAAGAGATTCCTTCTACAGCACCTGCATTATTCAAACCGATATCTGAAGGATTTGTGCCATCATCACCAAATACATAGCCACCGTAACCTGCAATTAAACCATAGGAATAATAAAAGTCAGTCCATTTAGCTAAAAATCCTGTATTTTTTCCTGCTTCTGACTCAAAAGCAAAACGACTGTCTTTGGATAGATTCTCCAAATCTTTAAACGTTGATGGTGCTGTATCGACTAAATCTTTGTTATAGTACAAAACAAGGGTCTCGATTACTGCAGGTTCTCCGTAGATTTTTCCATCATAAGTCACTTGGGCTTTGTCTGTTTCATCGTAAGCTGCTTCATTTCCCAGTTTTACTTCCGCCAGATGTCCTTGCTGTCCTAACGCACCGATCCGGTCATATGCTGCCATCATAACGTCAGGTCCCTTTCCAGCAGGCCCATCTAACGCTAATGATTCCAACTGATCGAACATGTCCTTTTCTACTAGCTTGATTTTCACATCGTTTTCTTTTTCGAAAGTGTTTTTTATTTCGTTTATATAATCTTTATATCCAGAATCAACGGAAACTGTTAACGTTTTTCCTTCATCGGCTTCCCCTTCTGCTGAAGAGTTACCATTGCCACAAGCCGCTAATCCGCCTAAGATTCCTAAAGAGATTAACCCTAAACCCAACTGTTTCACACTTCTTTTTTTCATCTTCATTTCCTCCTGTGTATTCAACGTGCTGTTACACCCTTATTATAATGGGCACAAATCTTCATTTGCAAACGCTTTCTTGTTGTTACCGGTAACAGTTTTCAACACATGATCAAAAATCCGTATTGTCGTATCTCTGCTTTCCCGTCTTCTAACAACTGACAATTTTGACTAAGAATCACCTCATTTTCCTGTTCTACTACCCAAGGTTCTTTTGACTGATTAAAGTAAACATAGATGATCTGTCCCTCTAGTTCCCGTGTGAAATAGAGCTTATCTTCACGATCATATACTATTAGCCACTGAGTAGAACCTTCAGAAATAATCTTAGACAACTGTTTCCTTAGAGAAACAAGTTCTTTTATAAAACCGAATAGCTCTAGATCTTGTTCCTCCTTCTCCCATATCATACATTTGCGGCAATCCGGGTCATCTTCACCAGTCATCCCTATTTCTGTCCCGTAATAGATACAAGGAGACCCTTTTTGAAGAAACATAAAGGCCATCACAGACTTCATCAATTCTTTGTTACCTTGGCAAAGGGTCAAGATCCTGGCAGTATCATGAGAATCTAATAAGTTGAATGTTCCTTCGTTCACCTGATCTCTGTAAAGCATTTGCTGATGATTCATTCCACTGACCATTTGTGAAGCTGTGATTTTCTTTTTTGCAAAATAATCTTTAATCGAATCTGTGAATGCATAATTCATCACTGCATGGAATTCATCCCCTTGCAGCCAAGCTTGAGAGGAATGCCAAATCTCTCCAAGGATATAGATGTCTGGTTTGTTTTCTGTAACTGCTTCTCTGAATTTTTTCCAAAAATGATGATCGACTTCATTAGCAACATCAAGACGCCATCCATCAATATCGAATTCTTTTATCCAATAAGTTGCGATATCCAGCAAATATTTTTGCACTTCTGGATTTGCTGTATTTAGTTTCGGCATGAATGGAGTAAAAGCAAAAGTATCATATGGGATATTTTCAGCAGTTTCTGGTAAGTCAGTCATCTGATAAGAATCTACTGGGAAAAAACGGATGTGGAACCAGTCTTTATAGATCGATTTTTCTCCGTTTTTGAGAACGTCTTGCCACTGTGGTGAATGGACACCCATATGATTGAATACAGCATCGAACATGATACGTATCCCTCTTTTATGTGCTTCATCAATCAAGTTTTTTAAAAGTTTTTTATCGCCAAAAGCGGGATCCACCTCATAATAATCAATCGTATCGTATTTATGATTGGATGTGGCTTTAAATATGGGACAAAAATAGATGCCATTGACGCCAAGGTCCGTCAAGTAATCCAAATGATCCCTCACACCTTGCAAATCTCCCCCGAAGAAGTCTTCTCGGTCTGGATCTTTACTTCCCCAAGGTAAAGTATGTTCGGGGTCATTTGCTTTGTCCCCGTTTGCAAATCTTTCGGGAAAAATTTGATACCATACTGTTTCTTTTACCCATTCTGGAATAGTGAATCGATCGATTTGATGAAAATAAGGTATTCGAAAATAAAAATTTGGTTCAGTAATCACATTTTCTCGATAAGGAAAAATTCCTTGATCACCGTAAAAACAGTCCGTGTTATCTTCCCCAACAACATGGAACGCATACTGTAAGCGCCTTGTTTCGCTCGTCACTTCAATTTCCCAATAATCATGAACATTGGTACTTAGACATTTTTTCATTGGTCGTTGTTTTTGATACCATTTTTCAGTTGTTATGGTATATGGATCTCCACAAAGCACATATACTTTTTTGATATCATTTTTCCTAGTACGAAGCCGAATACGAAATCTTGTATTCGTATATAGAAATGCATATTCACTTTCCGGTCGATGATAAATTGCAGCTGTATCCATTGATTTCCTCCTTGTGTTTTAATATGACGTCATCACTATAAGTGATAGAGAAACAAAAGACAACGCTTTCAAAAATGTTATCGGTAACAGTTTTTTGATACCGAATTTTTATTTTTTAAACTTGCCAAATAGATAGACTTAAAACTTTTAAAAGTTTTAATCTACTTCCTGTACTATTTAGTGTCCTGAATTTATCTTAAGCGATCAATTTCTCCAATTTTCTAAAGTAAAAGTTTTTTAACAGTTTTTAACGTAGAAGTATATTCTAGAAGAATGAAACATAATAATTTAGACTAGCCTAATTTTTTTATTAATTAAAGTTAACTTAAGGTGAAAAGTAAGTTATAATAAGATAAGAGTATTATTAATGAATTAAGGAAGTGGATAAATGAAAGAAACGAGACAATTTATATGGACATACATTAAGATTATTTTTGCCCTCTTCATATTAGGAGTCGCTATCAATATGTTTTTAGGGCCTCATCATATTGCTGCTGGAGGTGTCAGCGGTCTAGGAATATTACTGGAAGCTGCTTTAGGATTTGACCGAGCTATAGTTATTTTAGTGTTGAATATCGTTATGTTGGTACTAGCTCTTCTATTTTTAGGTAAAAAACCCTTTTTTAAAGTACTTTTCGGAAGCTTGTTTTTTCCTTTAATCATTGCAATAGTTCCAGAAACAATGATTACTTCAGATCGGTTGTTGTCTGTCATTTTTGGAAGTGCGATTTTTGCTTTAGGAGTTGCGATTTTATATAAAAACAACTCTTCTAGCGGCGGTACGACGATCCCTCCCCTCATTTTTAAAAAATATTTCCACTTGAATACTTCGATTGGCTTATTTTTTACAGACGCATTCGTTGTTTCTCTTAATCTGTTTGTTTTTGGAATAGAAGAGTTTCTTTATGCTATTTTATCTATTGCAATCACTTCAATTGTCATGACTTATATCGAAACAGGTATCAATCGAAAGAAATCTGTTATGGTCATGAGTGAACATTATTTGGAAGACATCCGCCTTCGCTTAAGTGCTGAGATTGGACGTGGCCTTACCCTGCTAGAGGCAAAAGGCGGGTATAATCGAAAGTCAAAAGAGGTTTTATTGATCGTTGTGACTGATCATGAATTTTCCCGAATGAAACCATTGATAGAAGAAATCGATCCAAGTGCCTTTGTCATTGTCAGCAGCGTAGCAGAAGTAATGGGACGCGGATTTACTTATCATCCAATCGAATGAGTTGGTAAGTAAATCCGCTATTTTTTTGAATGCGTTTTCTTTAACTGGTATAATAAAAGAATCTAGTAACTGTTCGACTGAAAAGGAGAGGAGATCTTTATGCATAAAGGAACGGAAATAGATTTTGTATTAAATGATAGTTTGAAAGCACTAGAACTGTATCAAACAATCTTTGATGAAATACAACTGATTGAGGCAACAGATTACCCTAGAGGCAATAATGAAGTCATTTTTACCTTGTATGGCACGAGATTCCATATGCTGGATGAAAACACGTCTCTTGGTTTGACTGCTCCTACTGCTGAACATCCAAATACGATCTGGTTCAATATCATCGTCTCTGATATCGAGGACACACATAATAAAGCATTACGAAATGGCTGTGTAGAGATTCAAGAAATGACAGAAATGATGGACTTTGGTGTGACTAACTCAATGTTCAGAGATCCTTTTGGTTATTTATGGATGCTTCATCAGGTCCATCGTGAAGTAAGTTTTGAAGAAAGAAAACAACTTTTTGAGAAATATATGTAATGTTTATGATGAGATTAGTTTTTGTCTCTGATATTTTTTTGTATATGTTTGCTATTCGAGAAAGCGCGTCTGTTTCATGTGCTTTCTCTTATTTATCTTATGCCAATCCATTTCTTTGCTTTCCACAATTATATTGTGTAAAATTCAATTGTATAAAATATAATTAAAGGTGGTAATTTTATGAAAAAAATGTATTCTACGAAAATGATCAACACAGGCGGACGCTCTGGAGAAGTTCATAATCCCGATCGTACATTCGAATTGAATATTGCAGCTCCTGGTAAACGCGTCGAAAATGCAACCAACCCTGAACAATTGTTTGCAGCTGGTTTCAGTGCATGTTTTAACAGTGCATTAGAATTGATCAAACAGCAAAAAAATATCTCTGGGGCTTCTACTGTCAGTGCACAAGTTTCCCTTTATTCAGAAAGTGAAACGAGCTTTGTCTTAGGTGTAGAGATTGAAGGATCTATCGAAGGTCTTTCTCTGGAAGAAACGCAAGAATTATTAGAGGCAGCGCATAAAGTGTGTCCGTATTCAAAAGCTACAGCTGGAAATATAGAAGTTACTCTGAAAGCAGTTAGTGAATAGACTTTTTTGTGTAAATCCGCTATGATACACTATAGTAAAACAGCGGAGGTGGAAAAATGGAAGATCTATATTTAGTTAATCAAGTATGTTTTCCTTTATATGCCGCCTCTAAGGAAATCATTAGACACTACACTTCCCTCCTCAAGCCGCTGAATCTTACCTATACCCAGTATCTTGTGATGTTAGTTTTATGGGAAAAGAAAAAGACTTCAGTGAAAGAGCTAGGAAATGATTTGTGTCTGGATTCTGGTACGCTGACTCCCTTACTAAAAAAGTTAGCAGAAAAAAATTATATTAATCGTCAGCGTGAAACGGGTGATGAAAGAATCGTAAATGTTACGCTGACTCCTCAAGGTGCTGCGTTGCAAAAACAAGCAGAAGGTATTCCACAAAAGATCAAGTCTTATCTTCCACTTGAACAGGAAGAATTGGATACACTGCAACATCTGACCCGAAAAATGCTAGATAATTTTCATCAAGACCAGAAAAAGGGCTGAAACTGCTAGATGAACGATTTTATGAGGAAAACCAACTCATAAGATAACGTCATTTAGCGGTTTTTCTTTTTGCTCTTTCTCTTTCTTATTTTCATATTCCATCATATAATGAATAACGTGTTTATTTTTTGTTATTTGGAGGTTGTCGATTTGACCGTTTATCAGCGTTTTTTGGCGAATGAAAAAATACGCCGTCTCACTGTTTTATTATTTGTCGTTTTTGTTCTTTTCTTAGTTAGAAGTATGATTACAACCATTTTGCTCACATTTATCTTTACTTATTTGATGATTCATCTTGTTCAAATCATTCAGCGATTTGTCCGAATCCCTACAGGTGTTTTAGCTATCATGATTTATACACTGATCGTTTACCTTATCTATCTGGCATTCACAAAGTATATCCCGATGCTTATTCATCAAACATTTGATATGATCCAGTCCGTTATTGATTTTTACGAGCATCAGCCAAAAGATGCAGATCCTGTTTTACAATATATCCATACTTATATTGAGCGAAACGATTTTTTTGAACAGCTTCAAAATGGCGCTTCGATTGCGCTTGGCTATTTACAGGATATAGGAAAAATGGCAGTGGCGTTTGCTATGTCATTCATCTTAAGTTTCTTTTTTATGATTGAAAAGAAAAAAACAATTGTATTCTCAAGATTGTTTTTAAAAAGTGAATTTTCTTGGTTCTTTCAAGATATTTACTATTTTGCCGATAAGTTTGTCAATACATTTGGTTTGGTATTAGAAGCTCAATTTGTTATCGCTCTTTTAAACACGTTGCTCACTACAATCGCCTTGGCTGTATTTGGCTTTCATCAGCTGCTGAGTTTAGCGATCATGATTTTCATTTTAAGTCTGATCCCAGTAGCAGGTGTTATCATTTCTTGTATTCCTCTATCTTTCATAGCTTATTCCCAAGGAGGCATCCGAGATGTTGTTTATATCCTGATTACGATTTTGATTGTCCATCTAATTGAGTCTTATGTGCTGAATCCGAAGTTGATGTCCAGCAAAACAGAACTGCCGATTTTTTATACATTTGTGGTCTTACTTGTTAGCGAACGGTTCTTTGGCGTTTGGGGCTTGATTGTCGGCATTCCGATCTTTACCTTCTTTTTAGATGTATTGAAAGTGAAAAAGATCCCGAACCATCTTCCAAAAGAAACAGATATCCCTTAAAATAAATATGAAGAAAGATAAAGTATGAACGACCCCAAATATCAGATTTCAATCTGGTATTTTGGGGTCGTTTTCTGGATATTTCTTTTTATTTGAAAAATGCGTTCACAGACATTATTCAAATGTTAGAGAGATCTGTTTTGTTTAAATCTTTTTGCAGAAAGCATTGTTGCTATACTTAATAGAATGATTCCGCTCCACAGTATAACTTTGTTTTGTGACTCTCCGGATTTTGGTAGCTGTTTATTTTTCGTTTCAGGACTAGCAAAGGTTGTATCCTTGCTACTTTTTAAGGTTTCAGCTGATTGGGCGCTATCAAATATTCGTGATTTTTTATTCAGCTGCTCTTCATTTATTTTTAGAATTGCTAGATTTGATTTTTTACTCTCTTTTTTTCCATCCTCTTGAATTGTTTTTTTGTTTATTTTTTCTGGTATTCCTTGGTCTCTTGCGTCCGTATCTGGTTCTGGAGTCACATCTGGTTTTTCTTCTGGATCTACCTCTGGTTTTTCTGGATTTTCAGTTTCATTATCTGTGTCTGGATTTGTTTCCGGTACTGTTTGGTTTCCAGAATCCGTATCTGGTTCTGGAGTTACATCTGGTTTTTCTTCTGGGGCTACCTCTGGTTTTTCTGGATTTTCAGTTTCATTATCTGTGTCTGGATTTGTTTCCGGTACTGTTTGGTTTCCAGAATCCGTATCTGGTTCTGGAGTCACATCTGGTTTTTCTTCTGGGTCTACATCTGGTTTTTCTTCTGGGTCTACATCTGGTTTTTCTCCAGGGGTTATTTCAGGTTTTGATTCATTGTCTGGCTCTGGTTGAGTTTCTGTATCGGGTTCTTCTCCAGGTTCTATTTCCGGTTTCTGTTCTCCGTCTGGATTTTCTGTAGGCGGTACTTCTGGCTTATTTTCATTTTCTGGTTTATCTGTTGGTTCTTCAACAAGATCTCCTCCTGAGTCGATAGCTGAATCTTGCTCAATTGTCTGCCGCTGACTATACGGCGTTAAATGATGATGATCGTTCGGTAGTCCATCTGATACCTTGACAGTAAAAAGCGCTGGTTTTAACAAGTCCTGATTTAATGTAACGGTGAAGGTAAATATCGCTTGCTTGTGTTGGATAGTCAAAGTGTTCTCGTCATAGCCAATCGACAAAGCGGGATCAACATTCTCAAATGTAACAGCTGATTGTAGTATAGGTGCTAAGTCTCCTGAATAGTCAATTTTTGCTTTGATGGTCGCTGTTTGTCCTTTTCTTAATTTTGCGACTCCTGAATTGAAGGATGAAAATTCATCCTGAAAGGTAATTCGATTGACGTTGGCCCACTTGGTTTCTGTCCATTTGGCTGTTTCTATCTCCTCTGTGTGGACTGTCTGATTTATAGTAAGCGATAAGCTTAAGGCTGCAAATGTTGATATTAAGATGGTTGAATATCTCATAACTCTCTCACTCCTTGATTTTTTTGTATGCAAGAAATAAGATAGTAGAGATTCTACCTATATGTTTACTGTTTTTTTGTCTAAATTTATGAAAAAAACAGTAATATTTTCAAGTTTTAACAATTTAAGTAAAAAGGAGCCTCTTTCATGCAAACTCAAGAAGCGATTAAAACGTTTCTCTTGAAGAAAAAAAGCAATACAAAATTAGATATTTTTCTTTTCCTATCTGAACATCGTTTCTTTATTACTACACAATATTTAGCAGATCATTTCCATATGTCTGAATCAAATTTTTTACTATACATCAAAGAATTAGAACAAGACTTTGAGCGTCTCAATCTAACAGAACTGCATATTGATAAGCAAAAACCTTTTTTAAAGTTGAATTTTGAAGGAATTGATCCGGCTTACTGCTATTATCGTCTATTTGGAAGATACTGCAACGAATCAGTCAGTTATCAGATCTTGACTTCTTTGTTCAGCTGTCAGACAAATTCGATTATCAGTTTAAGTCAGCAAACAAACTATAGTGCCTCTTATTTGTATACGAAAATGAAAAAGATTAATGCATTTTTAGCATTGTACGGTTTGTCTATCTCCTTTTCTAATAATGGCAGAAAGTCTTTTTCTGGAAAAGAGGTACAAATTCAATATGCAGCATTAGATATTTATTGGAACATCTTTTCAAGTACTGCTACAGAATTTTATGATGAAGATCCGCAAGTAGTGGCTTTTATGATGAATACTTTTTTTAAAAAAGAAGTACTTGACCGACTAAATAGCGGTATGATAGATAAATTATATTTTCTATTAAAAATATGTAAAGAGAATTTTCCTGCAACTTCTGTGAAAGACGTACAAAAAGAATTCACAGAGTATGAATATATTGACTTTTTTATTGATCCCTCTGTAGATATTTTGCGACCTAATCTGCCAATTTGTCGCGAACAACGCATCTTAGTGAATATTTTAGCTCGACTTTCTATCACGAAAATCGAATCGGAAGAAACAAGCTTGGAGCAATACAAACTTTTAAAAAAAGCAAACGTTCCTCATGTTCTTTATTCAAGAGAAATGGTGGAGTCCTTTTGTACTGTATTTGATTTGTTTATACCTGAAAAAGAAAAGATTCTTTACTCATTGGCATTCGCACGAAATAAACTTTATAATGGATTTCTTAACTTCAATCAACCAAATACGCCCCTTCCTACTTTCATGCTTTATCAAGAACATAGCGTGTTGAAAGAAGTCCAAACCGCCATTGAACAATTTTATATGGATTTCAGAGAACAAAATCAACACTTGTTACCAGTTATTTTAGAAAAGGAAAATGTGCAATGGATGGTTGAAGACCTAGTACATTTGTATGATCGCTACAAAAAACAGCCGCGAATTGTGATTGGTGTGAACTATACGCGTGATTTTTATATCAGTAAAGATCTGATCGTTAAGATAGAACAAATTTTTTCAAATGAATCGATCAAAATACAAAATGATTTTATGGAGAACTGCAACATCGTTATCAGCGACTGCCCTTTGAAACAATTGCCTTCTCATATCAAAAAAATCTATATTTTAAAAGGAATCATCACACCAGAAGACTGGAAAAAAGTGATTATGAGGATCTCAGAATATATCTTTGAATTAAAAGAAGAAGCACTCATGGATCAATCGAAAAAAGAAAATCAAGTTACTTCCTAGACCAAATAAGATACATAAATCCGAATGCTTATTAACAACCTCCGGATTTATGTATCAAGAATTTGAACATCCTTCTTATTTACATAATAAAATTACAGTTTTTTTCACTAATTATCTTTACTTTTGTTTCCTTTTTCGATTGCTTCCCATAATCCATTTAGATAAACAGCACCTAATGCTCGATCATATAAGCCGTATCCTGGTCTTCCTGTCTCATTCCAGATCATTCTTCCATGATCAGGACGGATGTATCCGTTAAATCCGTTGTCATACATTGTTTTTAGTATGCGGTACATGTCTAATGAACCGTATTCGGATTTATGCGGTGCCTCATAGAAATCTCGATTAGCTAAAAATTTAATATTTCGAACATGTGCAAATGGGATTCGATCTCTTTGACAAAATTCTGCTAAAATCCCATATACATCATTTTCTGGATCTTCTGCAATACTCCCTGTACAAAGAGTGATTCCGTTATAAGGGCTGTCTACTATGCGGCACAACCAATCTAAATCTTCTCGATTCTTTACGATTCGAGGTAATCCAAAAATCGAGTATGGCGGATCATCTGGATGTACAGCCATTTTGACCCCTACCTCTTCACATGTTGGGATGATTGATTGGAGAAAATAGGCAAAATTTTCTCGAAGTTTTTCTTCGTCTACTGATGCATAGGCTTCAAGCAAGGATTTGATATGAGCTAAGCGCTCAGGTTCCCATCCCGGCAATTCAAATTCATTGCTGGAATGTTCGATGCGCGCGACGATTTCTCTTGGATCATCTGGAATATCATCAGATATAAAAGCTAACGTGGATGAGCCGTCTTCTAAGCGGTAGTCAAGGTCAGATTTCACCCAGTCAAATACAGGCATAAAATTATAGCAGATGACTTCTATTCCATATTCTGCCAAGTTTCGGATTGTCTGCTTATAGTTTTCGATATACTGCTCACGGGAAGGTAATCCAATTTTAATGGCATCATGCACATTGACGCTTTCAATTACTTTTAGTGTTAACCCACGAGACTCAATTTCTTCTTTTAGTTCTTTGATCCTCTCCCTAGGCCATACCTCTCCTACTGGTATATCCATCAATGTGCCTACAATCCCTTTGACCGCAGGAATCTGTCTGATTTCATCTAAGGTAATCTTTTCTTCCTGTGATCCGTACCATCTAAAAGTCATTTCCATGATAAATTTCCTCCATGTTCTTGTAAGTAATCCTGTAATGTTTTTCGTACGGCATTCGGTCCTGCTACCATCTTGATGAACATTTCTTCTATTTTTCTGCCAAGCTCTGCTTGGTAAAGATCTACACCAAAAATTTCTTTATTTGACAAAATAGGAGCCATTTTCTCATGAATATGTGATGTATCTTGCGTACCCAGTTGAATATCGGAAAGCTTATGCTGAAAGTCTGTCAATAGTGGGTCTGGACTCGGGATGAATGGTTTTCCTTGATCATCAATGCCAATAAGGTATCGAAGCCAAGCAGCGAGAGTCAATGGTATGAATACAAGTGTCTGCGGGTCTTTAACTTCTATTTCCATATATTTTTTAATCGTCTCACCATAACGAATCGCCACCTTTTGAGAGGTATCCGTGGCGATTCGCTGAGGCATATCAGGAATATTTGGATTAGAAAAGCGCACAGTAATTACTTCTTCCAGAAAGATCTTTGGATCAATGATACCTGGAGACTCCACAACTGGGAGGCCTTCATTGTACCCGATTTCAGAAACTAGCAGCGATAAATCTGGATCTTTCATCTCCTCAGCTATGCTCCTATACCCCAGTAAACAACCCATAATAGCTAAAGACGTATGCAAAGGATTAAGGCAAGTCGTCACCTTCATCGTATCTGCTTTATCTACCGTTGCACGATCAGTCAAGAATACCCCAGCTTTTTCGAATTTCGGACGTCCATTGGGAAAATGATCTTCCATGATTAAATAATGGATGTCCTCTGTATTGACAAATGGAGCAATATTATTTCCTTTTGCGGTTTGGAAAATCGACATATTTGAAAAGCCCTCTTTTGCCAACATTTTGCTAACTGACAAGGAAGGATTCGGGGTGATACGATCAATCATCGTCCATGGAAACGCAACAATTTCTTCATTCGATAAGTATTGGATAAATGTATTTTGTACATAACCTTCCTTTTGCCATTCTTTTGCGATCGTTAGCAAAGAAGTACGTAATTGACTACCGTTTTGTGAAAAATTATCTGTAGAGACAAGTGCAATCGGCCAAGCTCCAGATAAAAAACGTTTATAAAGTAGCGCAGCAAGAATACTCATTGTATGTGATGGCTTCTTTGGACCATTTTTTATATCGACTGCAATCGGTCCTATATATTTATTATTTGTATCTTTCAATCGATAACCTTTTTCAGTAATAGCAAAAGTAACTAATTGTAAACTAGGATTTTCAAAGTGTCGAATCATCTTATCAAAGTGTTCAGAACAATCTGGATGACAATACAGACTGTCAGCTGTCGCAGCTAATATACGTTTGACGAACTCTCCACTGCTTGGCATGACCACTTCAAGAATCAAATCATCAAAATCTTGGTAAGCCCTTTCAATTATTTCTTCATCGAATGTTTCACAAACAATGACACCAGTGGACAATTCGCCTAGATCCGCTAAACGTTGAGCGATTTCTGCATGAAATCCTCGATAAAGATTTCCGCCACCGAAATGGATCCAGACAGGATTTTTTTGTCCATTTTCTCTTAATGATGCACGGTCAAAATGAGGTATTTCTACTTCTTTTTGAGATAATTCAGGGATAAAGTTCCTCCAGTTGTTTAAATCAATCATTTTTCCCCTCCTAAACTAACATATTAGTTTTTGTATTCAAGTGAATTTTATGCAATAAAAATCGCTATGTCAACCAAAATTTTACTATTTATACAAATTTACTAGTTAATGTGACATACCAGATTGTTTTTCAGACCTCTTCTGTTATACTACGTTCATAGAAATGATTTTGGAGGAATAAAGATGAAAAGCAGCTTGCAATCTCAAGCTTATCAAGCGATTCGTAAACAAATTATCTATGCTGACTTAGAACCTGGAAGGAAAATATCTGAAAAGGCACTGGAGGAACATCTTGCTATCGGCCGGACTCCCATTCGCGAAGCATTGATTCAACTACGTCAGCAAGAACTCGTGTATACGATACCTCAAAGTGGTACGTATGTTTCAAAAATTAATCTTGTTTCTGCAGAAAATGCTCGCTTTGTCCGAGAACAGTTGGAAGAGCAAATCATGATTGAATGTTGTTCCAAATTGGACACACAAACACGAATAGTGCTAGAAACGATTTTAGAAGAACAAGAAAAAGCAGTCAAAATAAATGACGAACGCGCTTTTTTCCGTGCAGATAATTTATTTCATGAAGCTTGTTTCGAAATTGCAGGAAGAAAAGAAGTTTGGAACTGGTTAGATGACCATAATACCCATTTAGAACGTTTCCGCTGGTTACGAGTGACCATTCAGGGGCTTCCATGGGAAACGATCATGGAACAACATTATGATTTACTCAAGGCTTTAGTTGATAAAAAACCAGAAGAAGCTCGATTTCAAACGGGATTGCACTTACACATGATGCTGAAAGAACAGGAAACTGTTACTCAACGTTATCCCGAGTATTTCCAGCAGTAGCATTTTCTTGCGACCTCTTCTATTTTTATAATTAACCTTCGTTTTTGAGTAATCTTTATTAAATAACAAAATATCCATTGACTTTGCAACTCCAACTAAATTACAATAATTATAAATAAATAATTATTATTGGAGGTTTTACTATGTCATTGATTGGGAAAAAAATCGAAGAATTTAATGCACATGCTTATCATCAAGGAGAATTTTTAGAAGTCAGTGAAAAAGATCTTATGGGGAACTGGAGTATTCTTTGCTTCTATCCAGCTGATTTTACTTTTGTTTGTCCTACTGAATTAGAAGACTTACAAGAACAATACAGTACATTGAAATCTTTAGGTGTTGAAGTCTTTTCTTGCTCTACCGATACCCACTTTACTCACAAAGCATGGCATGATACATCAGATGCTATCGGTAAAATCGAATACGTGATGATCGGTGATCCGTCCCATCAGATTTCTCGTATTTTTGATGTTTTGGATGAAGAGCAAGGATTAGCTCAGCGAGGAACATTTATTATTGATCCAGACGGAATCGTTCAAGCTATGGAAATCAATGCAGATGGAATCGGTCGTGACGCTAGTGCACTGATTGATAAGATTCGCGCTGCTCAATATGTACGTACCCACCCAGGTGAAGTTTGTCCGGCAAAATGGAAAGAAAGTGGCGAAACATTGAAACCAAGTTTTGATCTTGTTGGAAAGATTTAGGTGGTGGATATGTTAGACAAAGAAACTAAACAAAATCTCGAACAATATTTAGCACTGATTGAATCTCCTATTGTTTTTTCTGTTAGTTTGGATAATAGTGAAAATAGTCAAAAACTAGCTGAATTTACGAAGGAAATAGCAGAAATGTCTCCTAAAATCTCTTGGGAAAAAAGAGATTCGATGCGCACACCTAGTTTTTCTATCAATCCAGTTGGCAAAGAAAGTGGAATCGTTTTTGCTGGTATCCCCCTCGGTCATGAATTTTCCTCTTTTTTACTGGCTATGTTACAAATTAGTGGACGGGCACCGAAAATCAGTGAATCTTTGAGTCTTAAAATCAAAAAAATAACACAAACATTGCATTTTGACAGTTATGTTAGCTTGACTTGTCATAATTGCCCCGACGTTGTACAGGCATTGAATATATTAGCTGTATTAAATCCAAATATTACTCATACGATGATTGAAGGTGGGATGTTCCAAAAAGAAATCGATGATAAAAAAATCATGGCAGTGCCAACTGTGTTTTTAAATGGAGAAGAATTTAGTAGCGGACGCATGACGATCGAACAAATTGTTGAAAAAATCACTGGCCCTTTGATTGAAGAAGAGTTGTTTGAAAAAGAACCTTATGATGTATTAGTGATTGGCGGTGGACCAGCAGCTAGTAGTGCAGCTATCTATGCAGCACGTAAAGGAATCCGTACAGGACTTGTCGCTGATTCTTTCGGCGGACAAGTCGTTGAAACACTAGGGATTGAAAATATGATTGGTACCTCTTACACAGAAGGTCCAAAATTGATGCAGCAAGTAGAAAGTCATGTGCGTAGTTACCCTATCGACATTATGATGAATCAACAGGCCGTTTCCTTAAATAAAGAGCAACATTTTATTAATATTGGCTTAGCTAACGGTATATCACTTAAAGCAAAAACCGCCATCATCGCGACAGGTGCGCACTGGCGTTCTATCAATGTACCAGGCGAAAAAGAGTTTAAAAATAAAGGAATTGCTTATTGCCCACACTGTGACGGCCCTTTATTTAAAGGAAAAGAGATTGCTGTTATCGGTGGTGGTAATTCTGGTGTTGAAGCAGCAATCGATTTGGCTGGGTTAGCAAAACATGTATATGTTCTAGAATTCTTACCAGAATTAAAAGCAGATCAAATCTTACAGGATAAACTAGTCTCTCTTGCGAATGTCACTGTTATCAAACATGCAGCGACGAAAGAAATCAGCGGTACGAATCAGGTAGAATCTCTCTCCTATATCGATCGCCGTACGATGGAGATGCATACACTAGCTGTTTCAGGAGTATTCATTCTAGTCGGCTTACTCCCTAATACGGATTGGCTAGATGGAACGATCGAAATGAATCCAAGAAATGAAATAGTGACCGAGAAAAATGGCGCAACGAATATCCCCGGCGTTTTCGCAGCTGGTGATTGTACAGATAGTCCATACAAACAAATCATTGTTTCAATGGGTTCAGGAGCTACTGCAGCTTTAGGAGCATTCGATTATCTGATGCGCACTTGAGCTATGAAGATTGTAAAAAGTCAGAGAGCGGAAAAAAGGATGGTGACAAGAATTTTGTCACAATCCTTTTTGTTTTTTTGAATAATCGCTTTTTCTTCTCTTTTTCTTATATACTATAAGTAGTAAATAATTTGAAAAAAAGAAAGGTGACTGATTATGGCGCAAAATCGTATTTTTACGACAAGTTTTGCAAGCGTTTATCCTATGTATGTAGCAAAAGCGGAGAGAAAAGATCGTATAAAAGAGGAAGTAGATGAAATCATTTGTTGGCTGACGGGTTATTCCCAAACAGAACTAGAATATCAACTACAAAAACAAGTGACTTTCGAACAATTTTTTGCGGAAGCCCCTGTCCCCAATCCTTCACGTTCCTTGATTACAGGTGTTGTTTGTGGTGTACGAGTAGAAGACATCGAGGATAACTTGATGAAAGAAATTCGTTATTTAGATAAAATGATCGATGAGCTAGCAAAAGGCAAAAAAATGGAAAAGATCCTCAGAAGTTGATTTTTCCAGAGATATTCTTCTCCTTCGCTCATTTTGTAACATTTAATTTGGTAAAATGACTAGTTCACGTTAAAATAAGTCAAAGGAGGTTTTCTTATATGTTTGAGACGATTAAACAAAATATTCAAAAATACGCCTTATTAAGAGCTGCTGTTTATATTATTTCTGGGATTGCGATTGTGCTAAACCCTTCTGCTGTTTTTCATTTTATCGGTTATCTGATCACCGCCTATCTTGTTTTGCTTGGGTTGTTGAATCTTTTTGAGGCTTACCGTTTTAAAAGGAAAACAGGTTCTTGGAGTATCGGTCTGTTCAGTGGTCTTTTTTTCCTGATCTTAGCTCTGATCGTCTATGCTTTTGCACCTGCAATCGTTTCTATCCTGCCGATTCTTCTTGGATTAGCTGTTATCATCAACAGCTTGTTCCAGTTGTTCTTCAGCATGAATACAAAAGCTAAAAGTTGGAGTGTTTATAGTAGTATTCTGTTGTTGATTGGCGGATTCGTCTTATTGTTCAATCCATTCAAAAGTTTGATGCTTCTATTCCAAATATTCGGCTTTATTTTGATTTTCATGGGCATCCAGGAGATTATCAATTTCATCAGAATAAGAAAAATGACTATACGTTAATCATTTTTAGTTATTAAAATAGACCGTATAAAAACCAACAATCCAAAAAAATCTTTTGGATTGTTGGTTTTTTTGTGAGTATATTTTCCTATTTTTTCAATAATGTATGTTATGCTAAGTTCGGGCTATATTTTATACAAAGGAATGATGAGAATGGAATTTATTGGTATTTTATGCCTGATATTGATTTCAACAACGATTGGCTCACATATCTCGCGGAGATTAGGTATCCCAGCAGTGATTGGACAATTACTTGTTGGTGTTTTGCTAGGCCAAGCTGGATTGAATTGGGTCAAACCTGATATTCTAGTCCATGACTTTTCGGAGATTGGTGTGATCTTATTAATGTTTTTAGCTGGTCTGGAAAGTGATTTATCTCTTTTGAAAAAATATTTCCGACCTGGTATGTTCGTTGCTTTGCTTGGGATCATCTTCCCGGTTGTTTTTGGCTGGTTGACAGGCAAAGCATTCCAAGTTTCGGGAAATGAAGCGATTTTCTTTGGGATTATTCTTGCGGCAACTTCTGTCAGTATTTCAGTAGAAGTATTAAAAGAACTAAACGTAGTGAATACAAAAGAAGGATCAACAATTTTGGGTGCTTCTGTGGTAGATGACATTTTAGTCGTTTTAGTTCTAAGTTTCAGCCTATCTTTTCTAACGGGGGAAGCTTCTAGCAATGCTTCTTTACCGCTTGTTTTGATTGAACAGCTAATTTATTTTGTTTTTATTTTCTTATTAGTCAAATGGATTGCGCCTTTCCTACTTTCATTTGCAGAAAAAGTGTACGCAAATTCTTCTATTATCATCGTATCGCTAGTTATTTGTTTAGGAATGTCTTACGTAGCGGATCTTGTTGGGCTTAGCTCTGTCATTGGTGCTTTTTTTGCTGGGATAGCTGTCAGTCAGACAAAGGTTAAAGAAGAAGTATACCACAATGTAGAGGCTTTAGGATATGCAGTATTTATACCAGTATTTTTTGTCAGTGTAGGATTAGAAGTTGATTTTTCTGACTTTAGTGAACAACTACTCTTTATTTCTATATTGACGCTTGTAGCGATTTTGACCAAATTGCTTGGAGGTTATTTTGGTGCTCAGATTGCCGGTTTTTCTCAACATAGTTCATTGATGGTCGGTGCTGGTATGATTTCGCGTGGAGAAATGGCTTTGATCATTTTACAAATTGGACAGCAAAGTCAATTGATCGAACCACAGTACTATTCACCTTTAGTTATCGTGATTTTATTAAGTACACTTATTTCTCCACTTGTTCTCAAATATTTTACAAAAAAAGTTTATGAAGTGTGAGTAAATCAAAAAGAAGTTGTGAAAGAGACATCGTGAAAACCGTTTATTTGAAAAAAAGGACTGTGACGATAACGCCACAGTCCTTTTACTGTACTTAAAAAGCAATTTTTTATTGATAATTTTGGTTGAGGTATTGCAATAGTTCCGATGCTCGTTTGGTTGCTGAATCATCATCTTCTTTATTTTCCAACATGCTGACCATCATATAACCTTGGTTATCAGGATTGAAAGCAAACAAGAAACTGTTCTCTTTCCCCTTTTCATCCTGTTTTTCTTTGATTTCCGCTGTACCAGTTTTCGCTGCCAACGGAATCCCTAAAGCAGAAAGAGAATGTGCTGTACCATTTACATCTTGCACAACTTCTCTCAGATCTGGCACGATCGTTTGTACTGCTGTTTCGCCGATGACATTCTTCTTATCTTTTGTCTCTTTATCTGCAATCAATTTAGGATAGACAAGTGTGCCATTGTTGGCAAAAACAGAATACATTGCTGCTTGCTGGATAGGATTAATTAGAAGTTCGCCCTGTCCATATCCAGTATCAGCTAGCAAGATATCTGAGTTAAAGCTATCTTCATTAGAAATTTGTGCTGGATTCATACTAATTGGCAAATCAAGGTCTTCACCAAAAATGAATTTATCTAAGCCTGTACGAAATTTTTTCTCACCCATTTTCAACGTTTCTTGTGCCATATATATATTATCGGAATAGATCAAAGCAGTTTTTAAGTCTACTTGTGATACATCACTGACACGCGTTACTTGATAAGATCCCCAAGAACTGTCTTTTTGCCATTTAAGCCCGTTGATCGTCAACACTTCATTTGGATCGATAGTGCCGTTGTCGAGACCGATTGCTGCTGTAATCATTTTAAACGTAGATCCAGGAGCATAACCTGTCGCAAATCGGCTGATGAATGGCTGTTCAGGATTTTCTTCATAAGCTTTGTAATCTTCTTGTGAGATCCCGTTTGTCATTTTGTTTGGATCATAGCTTGGAGAGCTAGCAAGCGCAAGAAGATCACCGGTTTTTGGCGTTGTCGCAACAGTTGATCCAGCTTTTCCTCCTAGACTGTCAAAAGCTGTTTTTTGTGCCTTCGCATCGATTGTCAATTTGATATCTTTGCCATTTTGAACTTCATGTTCGATCAGAACTTTTTTCTCTACACCGTCTGCATCTGTAATGCTTAATTTCCCACCTGTTGTCCCACGAAGATCCTTATCAAAAGCCATCTCCAAACCTGAGCGACCGATTTTTCCATTACTGCTTAATTCTGGATTCTTATCAATATCTTCTGCTGTGATATCTCCCACGTAACCAATCAGCTGAGCAGCTGCTTCACCCAAAGGATAATATCTGCCGTCTACTTCTTGAATGGTAGCTCCAGCTGGAAGTTCTGGCGTTGCTCCATCAATGATTTTCAATGGGACAAAGTAATCGGGTTGTACCCAGCTTTGTGAAATCGCCTGATTGATAGCATCTTCTGTTAAGTCGAAGGAGGAAGCAATCGCTTTGATATTGGCTGTTTTTTCGCCTCCATCTCCAAGTTTACTTGGAACGACTCCTAATTGTTTTAGTTTGCCTGTTGTTGCTAATGGTTCACCATTTCGATCTATAATATTCCCTCTTGCTGCTTCTTGTGTGGTCAGGCTTACTTTGTCATTTCCTTCCATTTCTGGAAAAACCAAGTTGGGTTGCCAGTTGATCGTGGTTTGACCATCATTTCTGTCTAATGTTCCTTTATAAGAAAGATCTTTCAATTCACCTAATGAGGTATTCATCTTTGCTTTATATGAAAAACTGTAAGTAGAATCGTCTTTTTTATCTACTTTTAGATTCGATATCTGAAGTCCTTTGACATCAGCAGCACCGTATATATTCTGGTATTTATCTAAGATCTCTTTTTCAGATAATGCACTTTTATTTGCCGCCTTTTTTGATGTCATTTCTGCAGCTTTGTTATAATCTCCCTTGTTCAAAGCTTGGACAAATTGCTCAACTGTCTTTTCTCCAGCTTCTACTGCTTGGGTTTCTTGATAGTGCTGGTAGTAAAAATAACCGCCACCCGCAGCTGCTATTAAGATCACTGCGCCGGCAATATAAGCGCCTGTTCGATTTTTGCCGTGCTTGTCACTTCTTTTCATTTTTTCCTCCTTCTCTTGCTTGTCATTCCTTTATTTCACTATTTATACCTGTTTATTCTAACATAATAAAAGAAGTCAGAACATAACATAGATTGTTATTTCTAACTTCTTTTATTTTCTTTACTTAATTATTCAGAAATTTTTTGATTGCTTCTTGGTTTTTGGTCAAATCTAATTCCAGAACACTTCCGGAAGGCGTATTGTCGTTGAAGTCCCAACTGCCGTCTACTGGTACGGATAATGTATCGATCTTTTTATTATTGTCTTTGAGGAAATCCATACCACAATCCAGAAGCACACTTTCTGGAAGGTTCGTTTGGATACTACCAAGTAATTTCCCAACCGCTTTGGGTAGCTTGAATATTGAAGTTACGTCTTTCAGCTGCTGAGAGATAGCTTTGATCACTTGCTGCTGCCTTCTGATCCTCCCGAAGTCTCCTTCTTTGTCTTCCCGAAATCGAGCATACTGGAGTAAAGTATTACCATCCATCACTTGCTCTCCTTTGTTTATATATACGCCATCTAAATCTAGAGATTTTTCTGCATCGATCTTGACTCCACCAGGAAACAGTTCATTAACGCAATCGATAAAATCTTGAAATGTGATACTTGCATAATAGGGAGCTTCAAATTTGAAATTTTCCTTTAATGTTTGATTTAATAAATCAACTCCCCCATAAGAGTAAGCTGCATTTATCTTATTCATTCCGTAACCTGGAATATCGACATATGAATCTCTCATGATAGAGATCAGTTTTGCTTGTTGTGTTTTCTGGTTGTATTGTGCAACCAGAAGTGAATCCGAGCGACCGTTTTCGTCTTTCGAACGAGCATCTGAACCAATCAAAGCCACATTTAGTGTGGTAGGGACACTTTTCGGCTCTACCTTTTTCACAGTTGAACTCTGTTTTGCAGACGAAAATCCATGGATAAACTCAATCGAAAAATAGCCAACTACTAATGTAAGCAGTAACAAAATAGATAATATGATTTTTTGAGATACTTTCATTGCGAATTCCTCTTTCTAAAAGAACCTCTCGCTTGAAAAATAAAAGATTGTACTTTATGATAATTCAAACTGAGAGTTTCTCAGTTTCTCTTTATTGTTTTTCAGGTCGATAGAGCGGCAACTCTTCGGCCTGTATCTTTGAAGAAATATTCAACGTGATTCCGATTCCTAAAGAAAGGATCAGATAACTTGTTCCTCCGTAGCTAACAAATGGCAATGGCACACCAGTCATTGGCATCAGCCCCGCGATACTTCCCACGTTCATTATCGTCTGAACGAATAGCAAAGTTCCGAATCCTAAAAGAAACAATCCAGCTTGCTGATTTTTACAGCGACTGCTTAAACAAAAGATTCTCATGCATAATGAGAACAATAAGAAAAGCACACACAATGCACCGATTAGCCCAAGCTCTTCTGTAATAATCGAAAAAATAAAATCTGTTTCTGTCTCTGGAAGATACCCTTTTTTTGTGATACTATTTCCTAATCCCCGCCCAAATATGCCACCATTATATAGTGCATAAAACGAATGGGTCATTTGATAGCCCGCACCATGACTATCGATAAAAGAATCTCTTAAAGTCGCGATCCTTTCATAAGCATGATTAAACATCTGTGGAAGCCAACCTTTATTTCCTAAATATAATACCCCGCCTGCTGCTCCAATCAGCAATGCAGAAAAAGTAACGATTAGATAGATCCCTTTTTTAAATGGAACCGCCGCTGCCCAAAATATGACCCACGCAATCGAAAGGATCATCAATGCTCCAGCAATCTTTGGCTGAAATAAAATCAGAAAAGTTATACCTACTGTAATCAGGAATGGTTTTTTTAGATCTTTTGGGCTACTATTTCCGTCACGAAAAAACCAGCTTAAATAAAAAATCAAAAAAAGATTTGCCAGTTCAGAAGGCTGGAATTGAATGCCAAACAGAGAGATCCAACGTTGTGCGCCGTTGACAGTGACACCGAATATCCCTATTCTTACTAATACTAAAAAGAAAATCGATAAGGCTAAACCGTATCCTGCTATTTTAGGGTGAAGTAAATAGTGTAGTTTGACTGAACGAGCTAAGAAGATCACGCTCCAACTCAAAAATATGAAAATTAGTTGACGCAATAATAGACTTTTTGTATTTTCATCGGCTTGCAATAAACGATAAGAACTGGCACTGTATACTTCTAAAAGACCGATCATGGACAAAGTCAAATAAGGACCCAAAATCCACCAATCGATCTTTTTTCTTTTTTTCACCGCATCTCCTCCTCACACAGCAATCCACTTGTCAGGTGAGGAGCGAGTTTGTCTCATCAAATAAGTCAGTCACAAAAATATAAAGAAAAGGTCAGAAACCTTTTCGAACAAGAATTCTGACCTAGCATCATCTCATCGTCCGAGTTTTAGCACTATACAACGTAAAGAAAACATTCTTAGCTATTGGAAAAAGCCTTAATCCGACAGTTTCTGTTTTACCCATTGGCGACTTTCGACGTTTCTGGGCAACAGCCTATGTTTGTATAGGAGCCTCACCTAACAAGGTTATTACTATATTCTATTTACGAGTTCATGATAGACTTTTCCTAATGATTAGGCAATGGAATTTGAAATGAAATAGTGAAATTTAACAATCTTTAATATTTTTTAGAAAAAAATAACAAATAAGTTGAAAGAATCCCGTTGCAAATTCTTTCAGTTGCACCAGGATTCTTTGATAATTTTTTAGTTTTATGTGTTTTTTTATATGTTTTTTCACTTTTCGGAATAAATATTTATTTGTTAAAGTAATTAAACAATCCGCTAATCGTTTGATCTGGCATTTCTATTTCCTTACCATCTAAAGTAACAGTAGTAACGACAAAATGGTCTTGCAATGGCGGAACTTCTAAGTACTGCCCTTGCAGAAAATCATTCACTGTTTCATATTCTTTTTTCATTTCTTTTGAATCTGTCGATGGTTTATAGCTTATTTTTAACATAACTAGTGCTCCTTTTTATTCGGGACGTGCAATCGTGAAAATTTCTCCTATTGCTGCATAATCATTTCCTGCCAAACGGCTTACAGCATTCAATTTTCTTGGATCGATCCTTCCTGTCTTATCATCATAGACTGTTTCATTTAAATGATATTTCTGTACTTCTAGCAAAAATAAATCAGCTGTTACTTTATTTTTATTCCGTATCTCGACATGTTCATATAAGGATGTTTCAAAACGAACTTTTGCTTCTGTCAATGCTGGTACTGAAATGATTACTGAATCAGTTAAAGTCAAGTCAGTCAGGTACAGTTCGCTTTCCTCATTAGGCAGATTGGCTGCTGTTTTATTTACTTCTTCTACGTTGTCCTCATCAAGGATATGGATAACAGCTTCTCTTGTCTCAAGAATATTCTTTGCTGTGTCTTTTACTGCATCTTGTTTTCTCTGGATCGCCAAGGATAAGATGGGTCGATTCGAACTGACGATATTGAAGTAACTGAAGGGTGCGATATTCACTATATCTTTTGCTGATTTAGTCGTTACTACTGCTACTGGTCTAGGGATGACTGAACCAATCAGCAACTTGTAATTTTCACGTTCTGTCAATTCTGAAGGACTCCGTTCAAACATGGTTTCGCCTTCTTTCTATAAAATTCGTTAAAAAGCAGATCTTGAAGACAAAATGAAAAGTAATGCTTTTTTCATCTTCTTAGAATCTGCTTTAAACTATCTATCAATTTTTCTTTTTTGTCAAGAATCTGTGCCGTGCGTGTTTTTTAGTTATTTGCTTTACTTGCGGCTTCGACATATCTTTTAGTGATCAATTGCGGACGGGTGATAATAGATCCAACTACGACTGAAAAAGCACCTAATTCATATGCTTTCTCTACTTGTTCAGGAGAGTCAGTATGTCCTTCCATAATTACTGGGATATCGACTTGTTCTATGATTTGATTCAATAAATCAAAATCAGGTGTCTGCGTCTTTCGTGAATATTCTGTATAGCCTGCTAAAGTCGTAGACAAAAGATCAAAACCATCTTCTTGCGCTTGAAGCGCTTCCTCAAAAGTCGAAATATCTGCCATAGCTAACCGACCGTGTTCGTGAATCATTTGGACAAGTTCAGCAGTTGTTTTTTCTGTCGGACGTTTACGAGAAGTTGCATCCAGTGCAATGATTTCTGCTTGCGTCTCCAAAAGTTCTTCCACTTCTTTTTCTGTCGCAGTAATAAACACTTCTGACCCATCGTAATCTCTTTTGATAATCCCTATTACCGGTAAATCAACGATTCGCTTGATTTCATTGATATCTTCTGTCGTATTTGCTCGAATACCAACTGCTCCGCCTTCTTTTGCAGCCAAAGCCATTCTCCCCATAATAAAAGAACTGTGTAGCGGCTCGTTTTCCAAAGCTTGACAAGAAACGACGACTCCGCCTTTGATTTGTTCCAGTGTATCCACAATATCTCCTCCAGTAATGTTATATAAAAATACAGCTTCATATAAAAATGTAACCCTTTTCTATTCAGGAGTCAATAATGAGCTATTTCTTTCAGCAGACCTTTCTTACTAAAAGAAAATTACTTCAAATTCTTCGTATACGACCAGCTTCTCTTCTGTAAATTCTATGTTCAACGCTTCTTTATAAGCATGTTTAAAAAACTCAGCATGGACTTTCCGCCAATAAGCTAATGTCCGATCCCCTTCTCCTTCTTTCCAAGCATGCTCTTTCGTGACTTCACTAAAAGGCAAGATGGTCACATTTATATTTTTGATGATACAAACTGGTTCATTTTTTCCATTCAGGACCACGTCTAATTGACCAACTTTTGGTAAAGGCTCATTCTCTTGTTTATACAGATCGTAACCACTTGATGTACCAGTCTTTATCTTTTTTACAACTAGTTCGCTCAACTCGTCTGCCATTTTTTCTGTATCCCCAAATGAAAAGAAACCTAATTTTTCTGATTGATAACTAGGATATTTTTCTTGGAACTTTTTGACATATTCTTCTACTTGCTGATACATAACATCCACCCCTTTGCTTTTTATAATGAAAAAACCATCCAGATACTAGTATAAACAATTATCTGGATGGTGAGCATAATGAATTATTGAATATTCAAGACACGCAGACTATCTTCAACGATTTGTTTTGGTGTTAAATGATAACGTTCATAAAGCTGCCCTACAGGAACGCTATCCGTGAATTCTTTCTCTGCACCAAAATTTAATACGTTCATTGAAGAATCACCATAATAACGACTGATATTTTCGCCAAATCCTCCTGACAAACTACCATCTTCTAATGTGATGACTAATTCGTGTGTTTCTTTTAATTTATCTAATGTTTCTACGTCATTTTCTGTGATCGTTCCTGGATTGATCAACGTTGCTTCGATTCCTTTTTTTCTAAAAGCTTTTACTGTTTCTTTTCCTAATTCAAGAAAACCGCCTAAAGCTAAAATTGCTACTTTTCCTCCATTATTTACTGTTTGATAGGCTGGAATACTATAATCATTTGCGATAGCTGTACCATGTTCTACACCATGTGTAGGAATTCGGATTGCTACAGGCTGCGCTGTTTGTTCGAACGCCCAATCTAGCATAGAGATCATATCCTCTTTTGTTGCTGGAGCAAGATATTTGATGTTCGGGATACTTGATAAGTAAGGAATGTCAAATGTTCCTTGGTGTGTTCGGTCACTAGCTGAGATCGTTCCGCCACCGACTAAAATAATCACTGGATTCTCGTTGATCGCTAAATCATGTGATAATTGATCATATGCCCGTTGCAAGAAAGTACTTGATTGGAAGACGACTGGACGTACTCCCTGAGAAGCCAAAGCAGAAGCGAAAGTGATAGAGTGCTGTTCAGCGATCCCCACGTCAAAATAATGATCTGGATGTTTTTCTTGGAATGTTTTCAGTCCAAAGGCGCCTGGTATCGCTGCATTGACTGCGGCAATAGGAGCTGTACTTGTTTGCATTTTCTTATCCAAATAATCCATGATGATCATATTAAATGTTTCTCCAGAAGTTACTTGCTTTGCCTCCCCGGTGGACAGATCAAATGGTACATGCCAATGATATTTCATTTTATTATCGATTGCCGGCTGATAACCGCGACCTTTTTCCGTATGGACGTGAAGTACAATCGGATGATCAATATCTTTTACTTCTTCAAATAAACGGATCACCGTTTCCAGATCGTTTCCATTATCCACGTAACGATAATCAAATCCCATTGCTTTAAATAGGTTATTGCTGCTTTTACCGTTGGTTTGACGAAGCTCAGCTAAGTTTTTATATAAACTGCCATGATTCTCATCAATAGACATCTCATTATCGTTTACTAATACGATTAGATTGGATTGTAAAACACCACCATTGTTCAATCCTTCAAAAGCTAAGCCACCACTTAGGGAGCCGTCACCGATAAATGCTACCACATTTCCTGATTCTTTCTTCAGATCTCTCGCTTTAGCTAAACCTGTTGCTAAGCTGATAGATGTAGATGTGTGCCCCACTGTAAAATAGTCATGTTTACTTTCATGTTGGTTGGAATATCCGCTCACTTCACGGTAATGTCCTTTTTCAAAACCATTTTTTCGACCAGTTAAAAGCTTATGACCATAAGACTGATGGGAAACATCCCAAACGATTTTATCCTTTGGTGAATCAAATACATAATGAAACGCAATCGTTAATTCTACTACACCTAGATTCGGACCAACGTGCCCACCTACATCGCTGTCCTTTTGCAAGATTTTTTGGCGCATCTCTTCTGCCAACTGTTTCATTTCCTCAACAGATAATTTTTTGACATCTGCGGGGCTATTGATTGCATCCAATACATGTAATACTGTACTCATAATACATTCTCTCCTCCGTACTATCTTCTTTTAATGAAAATAGATTTGTTACACTTTATCTATTCTACTACTTAGAGTTGACTCTAAGTCAATAGCATTTTAAAAAAATTTCAGAGAAAGCTTGTTATATAAGTAGATCTTCGCACGAATCAGGACTCAAATAAAAACCTTCTACAGACAATTAAAAAGCTTTGTAGAAGGTCTCCTAATTAAGGTCTCATCAAGAAATATGTTTTTTTAATAGGTGAAGTTCCTGAGCAATATGATACAAATGGATGTTTGCACCTTTTAATGAGATTGGATAGATCTTTGTCTTTTCAGTTTCTAATCCATTTTGATAGCTAGCAGCATCGCACAAAACCACTCTTTTTTTCGCACATAGACATTCATCAGGCAATTCTTCTAATGAACGAAATAAAATAGGATTTATTTCAGCGATGCCTTCTTCCGCATACAAATGAAATTGGGTTCGATAAAAAAATTGTTTGACTGAACTTTCTGAAACAACAAAAATTTCTATTTCCTGTCTCCCCGCTTGTTCACTGTTGATCAAAGAAAGACTTTTGACGAATTTTCGAATGAAATTTTCATTCCATCTTAGTTGGATTTGATTTTTCTTTTTCCACTCTTCCAATATTTCTACAATTTTTCCGTACAGAAGTTGTTCTTTTTCTGATAGAAGATAGATCCTTTCCGGTAAAAATACTTGTCCATCTGCCCACAACGTACGGACAAATTGTAAAAAGGATTGCTTGAAAATAAAATTTTCTGCATCGTCGATTTCAGCGATACTAATAATCTGTAAAATCAATTCATTCAGTGATAGGTCATTGAGAACAAAATTTTTATAAACAACTTCGAAATCTTTTCTTAACAGCTCCATGTTCTCATTGGTATAATTTCTACTGTTGAACAAAGAAAAAATATAATAGACATCTTCTTCTTGTAAGTCTAGAATTCCTTTTTGCTCTTCCAATCCTTGACAGACTAATTGAAATAACGGCTTCGTTTCTGCGCTTTTCTTATCTTCTTCTTTCAGTCCAAGGGGAAATGCCTTTCTTCCGATTGCGATCTCTATTCCTCGTATGATAAAGGACTTTTCATCTTCCGAATATCTTCTTTTAAAAAAATGAGTCTCTACATAATCAATCAACTCGTTACAAGCTTCTTCTACATACGGATTTTTATTTTCATAGCCTTCCCAATTGACATAACGTACTAAAGCTAGCAAGATGTTCCGCGAGTCAAATTCTGGGATAATGATTTCTTTATTTTTCAAATAATCATTTTCTTTAAAAAAATCCAATACGATTTTTTTGATTGTATATACTTTGCTCAAAGAAATAAATTCAAGATCAGCCAGTTCTGTACTCGTGAATATACCATTAAAATAATAACTTAAAAACTTTAAAAAATAAGATTGACCGTACAGAAACTGTGTGAGCTCAGAAAGAGCAATACCATGTTTGAATACGAGTTTATACTTATGCTTCTCTCTTACTTGTTCTTTTATACAATATTCTAGACACTCGGCTAGACTTTCTAGATCGTGAAGGATCGTTGGTGTAGTCACCCTTAGAGAAATAGCTGTTTGTTCGATGTCTATTTCTTGGAATTCAAATAATTGTTCACACAGATACACTTTTCTAAATATATTTCGCTCGATGTAATTTTCCAGCATTCCTGATACACGCCTCCAGTTTTTCTTATGATTTTATTTAATCATATCTGTAAATCGTATTTTTGTTTCCTTTTTATTTAGAAAAGCCCTTTCAAAAACCAATAAAAAAAGAAACTGGGACAAAAGTCAAACAAGCTCACAATTTCAGCCTCATTGTAGGTAGCTTTGAGCCGTTTGGACTTTTACCCCAGCCTCTTTCAAGAATGGTTATTCAAAGATGTCAGCGTCTAGTTCTTTGACTACATCTTTCAACAATTGGATACCAGCTGCGCTGTTACCAAATGGATCTAGTGCCGGGCTGAAGACACCTATGCCGTAACGATTTGGCACAGCTGCCATCAACCCGCCGCCTACACCGCTTTTTGCAGGTACACCAACATGGACGGAAAACTCTCCTGATTCATCATACAAACCAGCAGTTGTCATAATTGATTTGACGATTGTAGCACTTTCTTCAGTAATGATTTGTTTGCCATTCCAAGGAGCAATTCCTTTATTTGCCAGCACAGCAGCTAATTTTGCTATGCCTGTAGCGGTGACATTGAGGGAGCATTGTCTGAAATAAGCATCGAGTATCTCCGGTACGTCTCCTTCGATCATTTGATTACCTTTCATATAGTAAGCAAGAGAGCGATTGATATCACCTGTTCTTGATTCAGAATGATAGATTTCTTCATTCAATGTGATATTAGGATCATCACAGATCTCTTTCATAAATGACAAGATTCGCTCAAATTTTTCATCTGCATCTTTACCGGCAATCAACGAGGTTGTTGCAATCGCTCCTGCATTAACAAAAGGATTCATTGGATGTTTGCGATGATTGATTTCCATATTCATGATAGAATTGAAGGCAAAACCGGTTGGTTCCGTGTTGATTGTTTGAAAGACTTTTTCTATTCCGTTGTCTTTGATTGCTAATAACAATACGGGAACTTTTGACATGCTTTCGATGGCAAAGCGCACATCGGCGTCTCCTCCCTCAATCAGTTGTTTTGTATCCAAATCATAAATCGCCATACCTAATTGTTTGGGATCCACTTCAGCTAATGCTGGAATGTAATCCGCCACTTGTCCTGTTTGATAATAGTGGAAATTTTTTCCAATCAATTGTTCTAATTCTTTTACTTCCATTTGAATAACCAGCTTTCATTTTTTATTTTTCTGCATGCTGGAATTTATGACGGCATGCGTAGATCGTAAATGGAATAACTAAGACGATAAGATAAGAAACAATCAGAATCGTTTCATAAATCCCATGCTGTCCAGCTGCGATACTAGCAGGTGGAACAAATGAGATACAAAAAGCAAAAAGTGAAGTCAAAAGACCTAAACAAGCAACGATTACTTTTACAACTTTTCCGCCTGGAACCTGATAGGCTCTTTCAAGACTGTCATCTTTAAAAACCAGCTTCAAATAGCCCGCGAAAAACATAAAGTACAACATCAGGTAGATTACAACAGTCAATGACATCGCTGCAAGAAATGAAAGATTATTCCCCCCGCCGCTTAATGTAAAGACGGCTGCCCAGATTGTTGCAACGATCCCATTTGCGATCATCAAATGAGCAGGAACACCGTGTGTGTTTTCTTTTGCAAAATATTCAGGAAGTAATCCTTCTTCTGCTGCTACGTGAAGTGCTTTTGAAGGAGAGGTTACCCAAGAAGCAATTTCTCCGATGACACCTAAACAAACAAGAATCGCAAGAATTTTCGCAATCCATGCAAGATTTGGATCAATGTGTCTTAATAGGAATTCTAACGATTGAATCACCCCTGTATTAAGAGACAAACCATGTTGAGGTACTGTAGTAGCGACGGTCAATCCGCCAAAAGTATCTAAAATGATTGCCAGAATAACCAATACAAACATTGCTAATGGATAATCCTTTTTAGGGTTTTCCATTTCATTTGCATGACTGGCAGATGTTTCTACGCCCATATATGCTAAAATAAAGGAAACAAAAACAACCAGCGTAGGCAATTTCGAAAAATCAGGAATCAATGTTTTCATAGACAGTATCGTTTGTAGTGGAGCGCCTGAAGCGACATAATGGATCCCTAAGCCAAACAAGACTAATGCTGGCAACAAGATACCAGCTACAAAACCGATCCGAGCAATCAATGAAGTGTATTTGGTTCCTTTTAACTGTGAGAGTAAAATAGCCCAGAAAATAATCAATAGGATTGCCAATTTCAGATATTTATTGTTTTGTATAGCACCAATACCCGTTGCATAGGATAATGCACCAGTTAAGAAATACAGCATGGTCAAGTAGCCAACTGTTATCTCAAACCATTGGAAAAAGATTGCGGCAAAACCGAATCGTTTTCCCAATGTGCGACTGACCCAAGTATAGACACCGCCTTTTTCCCATCCTTTCACCGTTGCCATTTCTGCTGCGCACAATGCCACAGGGATAAACCATAGCAAACCGCCTAATAACAAGAAAAATACTAAGCTGAAGCCTGAGGTCGCGAATGTGGGATATTCATATAATGAAACGACCATTGAGATGGTCATAGCCAAAAAGCCAAAGAACGTTAATTTTTTTGCAGGAATTTTCGTTTTGCTTTGTTGCATGAATCTTCCTCTTTTCTATTTGAATTTGTTTCAATTGAGTTTGTTGCCAAAGAAGAAAAAGTCCAATCCTTCTTCTTGTTCTTCTTTTGTAGTAGTGATCGTTGTAAAGTGCATCGCCGATTTTAAAATCACTGTTGTCAGCACATAGGCATACACGGCAGTAATGATGACACCAATCACTTGAATCCCTAAGAAGTACCAGCTGCTTGGATTCGTTAGTAAATGGCTGTTAGATGCAAAGATCCCTATCAGAATCGTACCTGTGAATCCGCCCATGCCATGAACACCCCACACATCAAGTGCATCATCCCATTGTTTCTTTTTACGAAAATCAACAGCAGCATGACAGACGATACCCGCAATGATCCCAATCAGCATGGCACTTTTTGCTTCTACATAACCGGCACAAGGCGTAATGGCTGCCAATCCAGCAACGGATCCTGTTAGTACGTCGACAAAATCAAAGCCATTTCCTTTTACTTTTGCAATGATCAGCCAAGTAATCATCGCAAATGCAAGAGCGATGAATGTTGAACCAAATGCATTGACTGCTTGTTCATCTGCTCGAAGTGCACCACCGGAATTAAAACCGAACCAGCCAAACCAAAGCAGTCCTGTACCGATAGCAGCTGCCATAAGACTGCTATGCTGACTTCTTTCTCCTAAAGGAATCTTTCTTTGACCAAGTGTGAGGATACATGCTAAAGAGCCGAATCCAGCTGTCGTGTGGATGACTGCTCCACCAGCGAAATCTCTAAATCCCATCTGATCCAAAAATCCGCCACCCCATATCCAGTGGCAAACAGGGAAATAAATCAGCAGATTCCAAAAAATAACAAGTATAATATAGCCTTTTAAATTCAATCTCCCTGCAAAAGCTCCTGTCATCAAAGGAACGGTAATCACGATAAACATCAGTTGGTAAAGAAAGAACATTAAAAATGGAATCGTTGCACCATGAAACATGTTGGGGAAGCTTGTAACATGTCTCATCAAAAAGAAATCTGCCGGGTTTCCAATAACACCGCCGATATCCCGTCCAAAGGCCAATCCGAATCCACCAAATACCCACATAATCGTTGTTATCCCAACGGAGAGAAAAGATTGAGACATGATCGTTAGTATATTATTCTTCCGTGCTAATCCGCCGTAAAAAAAAGCTAGACCAGGAGTCATCAGGCAAACCATTGCTGTACATAAAATCATGAATGCTGTATCTCCTGTATTGATAGGTAATGTATTCATTTTTTTCGCCTCCTTTCTACGATTACGAGTATAAAAGAAGGTGTAGTTGTTTTTTTCTTCTGTTTTTTTGAATTAATACTTGCATTTATAAAAGACAGACAATTAATAAAAGCTTGATGTGTTGTGCTCTTTTTCGTTTTTCACACAAATAAAGACAAAAAATAAACGGTCTTCTTTTTATAGAAAACCGTTTATTTTCGTCTTTTTTTATTTTTAAAGATATTTTTTCATAAGGAATAAAGAATACTTCATATAAAATATATAAAAAAGAACCGCAGCGAGTGTCGCTACGGTTCTCAAATTTGTTCTTCATTTCAACATAAGTTTTTCTTCAATTTGCTTATAATTTACGTGCAAAGAATGAAACGACTAATACTAAAATGATTGCACCGATCAATGATGGAATGATAGCCATTCCTGCAATTGTTGGTCCCCAAGTTCCTAGTAAAGCTTGTCCAATTGCTGAACCTACTAAACCAGCAATGATGTTTGCGATGATCCCCATTGATGATCCTTTATTCGTGATTGCTCCTGCAATTGCTCCAATGATACCGCCGACGATTAATGCCCAAATAAATCCCATTTTAAATTCCTCCTAACTGACTTCTTACTTCTTATTGTACACGTGGTTCGTTATTTTCTTTGACTTTTTGTGCACCTTTGCCTACAGCAGATTTTGCTTTATCTGTTTGGCGTGAAGCAAATTGTCCTGTGGATTTTGCTGCTTCTGTTACTTTGTCTTGTACTGTTTCTTGATCTTTTTGGTATTCTTCTTGTGTTTTGATGTCTGCAACATTCACATTCACTTCGATAACATCTAAATGTGTCATATTGTTTACTTCAGTACTGATCAATTCTTTGATTTGGTTGTAAATATCTTCGATGTCTTTACCGTATTCTACGATCACATCTAGATCCACAGCTACTTGTTTCTTACCTACTTCTGTATTGATACCTGCTGTTACGTTATCTGTGTTGACTAATTTTTCAGCCATATTTGAGAAAAATCCGCCATCTAATGTCAATAGACCATCTACATCTTTCAATGCATAACCGATGATTTTTTGGATGACTTTGTCTTCATAAGTCAATTCACCATTCATCATGCGGTTTTCTCCTTTTTCATTTGCCAAAACTGATCCATTTGTTGTATTCATGTTTTTGTTTTCCATCTTTGTTTCCTCCTATGATTTAAAAAATTGATCAACTATTCCTGACTGTTTCAAATAAAAACCGATTCCTGCGCCAATTGCTGTCATGATTATGATCAACAATGTCTTGAAAAATCCAATCGTTAACCATAAAACAGCTAGCAGTAGTCCAAGACCCCCAAAGATAATAGGGAGCTTGTATGCTGAAAATAGTTCTTTCATTATTTGGCCCTCCTATTCCACTCGAGAGTGCTTGTAGTCTCTTGTATCTTCTTGTTCTTCATAACCGCTGTATGTGACTGCCACTTTGACCGTTTCTTTTGTTCCGAGTACTTTAGTTACTTCTTCTTCGATATCTTGCATCAATACACCTGTTTTCCCTACTAATGAAGAAGTTCGTTTCAAGTCTCCGTTGACATGGATATGGATTCGATTTTTCGTTGAACGTATCCGTACTTTAGGTGAATGAATGAACTCTTCTTCGTGTAAATGGGAACGTACCAACCCTTCGATCGCTTTTTTGTCGATTGTTAGTTTGCCATCTTCCCGTTTCATAACGAAAGTTCCTCTTGACTTTGGATAGAAAAGAACGACTAGCAAGATGATAATAGCAAGAACGGCAAATACTACAGCTGCCCAGAAAATATATTGTTGCATGTAGTAATTCGTTAAAGTAAAGAAGCGAAATCGTTCCAATTGTTCAGGCATAATATACGGCGCATTGATCAACGCAATCGCTAGAAATACTGAAAGTAGCAGTAAACTCATGATAACACCGATTATTTTTAACCCCTTATTCATTTTCCACCTCCTATAAACTTATTTTTACCCTGTAAATAACTCTACCGACAATCACAGTATAGATAGCGAACAGTTAGCATAGCATCAGTAAATAAAGCGCTACCAAACATTGCTGGATCATAACGGCGTTTTATTGCCAGTCTGATACTGAAATAACAATTGCTTACTTATTCTCTATTTACTTTTGATTGCTGGCTATACTTAAAGGATATTATTCAAGATTAAAAATTGCAAAGATTATGCTCAGTTATTATTACAAGATTCTATTTATTTATTAAATTTTTTCGGAGAATTAAAAAATACAATAAATAACTTTAGTTACTTTAATGCGTTCTTACTTTATTTTTATATTATCATTTTTCTTATTCACTTCTTTGGTTTATACTATTCTTATAAATAAAAACGAGGTATGTCCTATGATGAAAAGATTGTACTATTCATTGATCATAACGATTGGCTATTTGATTGTATCAAATCTAGGAAATATGGTATTTGGTATCAGTAAAGAATTCAGTTGGACTACTACATTATGGGAATCTCTATTCTTTTTCATCTTCGTATTTTTGTTACAAAATTATCGAAAAAAATAAACATGTGCCATCTATCTGTTGGCACATGTTTTAGGATTTATGGTACTTTTTATTCGGCAATCCATTTTATTTTTCTACTTCTTCTTAATACCTCTAACACTTTTGATTTATAAACTAATCCAATGCATCTACTTGCGCTTATTAAGCTATTTCAGCTAGATAGTACCACCCCATGCGTCAATGCTTGATTTTCCTTTTGTATAACATTGTATAAGCAATAAAGGACAAATAAGTGGTGATTACACCAAACCATTGAATAAGAAAAATTCTGATACGTAAATAAACATGAACTTGAAAAAATTAATGAATCGGTTAGCTACTACGTAGTTGTCTTTTTTCTCATACAGTTCTGTTAACTTACACTTCTCTTCGCTAGATAATAAAAAATCCTCCAACTGTATTGTCCAATATAATCCCAGGCATCTAAACTAGCATTATAGAAGAGACACACATAGAATCTAAAATAACTGGTTTTAAATGTTTCTTACAATCAAAAAAAGCTGTTAAATGCACTCCACACCTTCATACTCTATCATTTTTTATAAACGATATATTTTTATTGTTTTTCGATAAAAAATAGTTGTTTTACAATAATTATTCTGCTATATTTTAGCTATCAAAGATAAAAGAGGGATAAAAATGAAATTTAAAACATTGCTATTAAAATTTGTCGTTTTAGGTATAAGTGCCGTATTTATTTTGTTCGGCGTACTTTTTTATACTCAGATCGCTACAAGCGAAAAAGGATTCAATTTTGATTGGCAGACCACATTATTTGTTTCTGTCATTTACTTTGCCCTTCTCCTAGGGATCGTTATTGCTTATTTCTTATTGAAACTATTGAAAAAAATCGAAGATAACCAAGCTTTTTCCACTCAAAGCTTAAACATACTAAAAAAAATCGAACGAACCATTTTGTTTATCGGTTTCGCCTTTTTTGGCTTACTTCCTAAATTTATGAAAGTAGCGGATTTAGACGATGCTCCAGGTTTGATGTTGGTAGGAATCGCTGTCGTATTCATTCCTTTTGCAGTATACACATTAACAAGCGTGCTGGAAAAACTGCTTGAACATGCGATTTTACTTAAGACAGATCATGATTTGACAGTGTGAGGTGCGACATGGCAATTATCGTTAATTTAGATGTAGTATTAGCTCAAAAAAAAATGAGTGTGACTGAATTGAGTGAGAAAGTGGGCATTACGATGGCAAACATCTCTATTCTAAAAAATGGAAAAGCAAAAGCCATCCGTTTTTCCACTCTCGAAAAAATCTGCCAAGTTTTGGAGTGTCAACCAGGTGATTTGTTGACCTATAAAAATGACTCGAATACTATACCAGAAGAATAAAATAAAGTAGAACAAACAGTAAATAAAAAATAATCTGAATGATAGATGTGTGAGACTTTTAGAAGTTATTTACGTCTATTATTCAGATTTTTTATTTCGATTGAATACCGTTTTATCTATAAATAAGATATGTACTGACTCATACAAAGGGGGTCTTTTCTTCTCCATGTACTATCACTTTTCCTGATACAACTGGTTTCCTGTTACGTTGTAGTTGGATCTGCTTTTAGTATAATACTTTATTCATTCCACCAGACTGATAGCAGTTTGAGCAGTCTAAATAATCATGTAGTATTACAGGCCATTCTGTTTCATACCTTGAAGTGCTTAAAACTTCAGCTAATGGCCCATTGTGTTAACTCTTACTCCATTCTTTTTTAGTAAGCTCCCATATATACTGTAAAGCCTTCTATATATTATGTCATGTTGCTTTTTAACATTTACTATGTAGTTTTGATAAAATGATTTGAATAACAGTTATGGACAATTCTTTTTTATTTTTAACATTATTTTGATAATAATGATTATTTATTTAAAAATACATTAGATAACATTTGTTACGACACGAAAAAGCTTCACAAACAAATATCGTTATTTTAAAATGAGGGCGAACTCACACAATTAGGAGGAATAGTATGCCATTTATTGTTTACTTTTTTCTTTCATTACTCGTGATCTATATTCCATTACCAACATTTTTCCTGCTCGTCAATCGTCTAGCAGAGCAACATGATACGATTGCTGCTCTTACGAAACTTTGTTTACTTCTATTTGTTTGTCTAGATTACTTTACGAGCTATTATTGGCTAAAACAGACAAGAGTAAAAAAGATATATTATTTCTTCCTTGTCTTTTTCAATCTCTTTGAGTTTCTGATCCATTGCTTTTTACTTCATCAGTATCATACGATCCATTTGTGGATCATCTGGGTTTTCAAAGTGGTCGTATTATTTTGTATGTTCACCTTTCCTATCTCAAGAAAATTTAGGGAGGCATTGTTTTATTAAAGAAGCTTCTCTGTATCAATAAAGACACATTTAAGGAAAAACTTTTAAAAATCTAATTGGGAATTTGCCCGCATAAATAAGAGGCTGTGACAAAAGTCTTGTCACAGCCTCTTATTCCGTATAAACAGTGTTCAAAAGCTTGCATCTTCGATAATATGCCCAACCAAATGAAAAATATGAGAAGCTATTTTTGTTTGGCTGTTCTTATTACTTGATGAAGAACAGCTTTTTCACGACCTCTTTTTAAAAGTCTTTTTACAGTTTTCGAGCAAAGAATGATACGATTAGTACTAAAATGATGGCACCAATCAATGATGGCACGATTGCCATTCCTGCAATACTTGGTCCCCAAGAACCTAATAATGCTTGACCAAGTGCTGATCCAACTAAACCTGCTACGACATTTGCAATAATCCCCATCGAAGAACCTTTATTCGTGATTGCTCCTGCAATTGCTCCGATAATTCCTCCGACGATAAGTGACCAAATAAATCCCATGTTTCGTTCCTCCTAATGTTTTACTTCCTTATTACTGAACCCGTGGTTCTGTATTTTCTTTTACTTTTTGTGCGCCGCTTCCAGCTGCTGATTTTACTTTATCTGTTTGATTCGAAGCAAATTCACCGGTTTTTTTCGCTGCGTCAGTTACTTTGTCTTGCACCGTTTCTTGATCTTTTTCAAATTCTTCTTTTGTTTTGATGTCCACTACGTTAGCGTTGACTTCGATCACTTCTAAATGTGTCATATTTTTTACTTCTTTGCCGATTACTTCTTGCATTTCTTCAAAGATTTTTTCGATATCTTTGCCATATTCCACAATGACATCCATATCAACTGCTACTTGTTTTTTACCGACTTCTGTTTCGATCCCAGCCGTTACATTATCTGTATTCACAAGTTTTCCTGCCACATTAGAGAAGAAACCACCGTTTGCAGATAATAAACCGTCTACTTGTTCAATTGCGATTCCGATGATTTTTTGCACAACTTTATCTTCATAATTCAGCTCACCGCGCATTGAATCTTCCTGTTCAGAATCATGCTTTCCTTGGTTATTTGTATGATCAGAACCAAGTTTTCCTTGTCCGTTTGTGTGGTCAGAACTAAGTTTTTCTTGTGCTTTCGCATGGTCAGAAGGATGTTTTTGCTCTTCCACAGGTTTAGAAGGATCGATTGCATCATGTTGTTCTGGAACTTTAGATTCTGGAGTTCCTGGATGATGAGGTGCATGCTTTTCTGCATCATGTTTCTTCTCTTCTACTCCTTGTTGAACGTTAGGGACTACTGGATCTGGATGTGCAGATACTGGTGCTGTTTTGTTCTTTTCATCGTTCACACCATTTGATTGGTTTGGTGTCGTTGGGTCTGGATGTGCAGACACTGGTTTTTGGTTGTTCATTTTATTGTTATTATTTTTGTTATTGTTATTCATGGATGTTTCCTCCTAAGATTTAAAATAGTGATCTAAGATTTTCGTTTGTTTCAGATAAAAACCGATAGCGACGCCGATCGCTGCCATGATCAAGATCAATAAGGTCTTGAAAAAGCCCACGGTGATCCATAAAACGGCTAATATCAATCCAAGTACCCCAAAGATGATAGGGAGCTTGTATGTCGAAAATAGTTCTTTCATTTTTGGTCCCCCCCTATTCTACTCGTTTGCGGTCATTGCTTCGTTTAGCTGGTTCTTCAAAGCCTGTGTATTTCACCGATACTTTCACTGGCTCTTTTGTTCCCAATATGTGTTGTACTTCATTTTCGATTTCTTTCATCAATGTTCCTGTTTTACCAATGAGTGCTGAAGTTCGTTTCAACTCTCCTTTTACATTGACGGCGATCTTGTTTTTCGTTGCTTTGACATTTACTTTTGGTGAATGGATGAATTCATCTTCATGCAAGTGAGAACGAACCATTCCTTCAATTGCTTTTTTATCCAACGTCAACTCCCCATCACCATGTTTCAGTAGAAAGTTTCCGATTGTTTTTGGATAAAACAGGAAAACAAGTAACGTGATAATTGTCAAAATAGCAAATGCAACGGCAAGCCAAAATACATATTGTTGCACGTATGAATTAGTGATGGAAAAGAATCGAAACTTCTCTAGCTGAAAAGGCAATGGATAGGTTGCACTTAATAGTATCGCAAACAAAAGCACAGATAGCAAAAGTAATGTTCCGATCACTCCGATCGTTTTTACACCTTTATTCATTTTCGCACCTCCTCATAGGGGTGAAACGATCAACTTCTTATAAGTTGATCGCTTCTCCACCAGTTACTCCGTAAATTTGGGCTGTAACATAACTTGCTTTATTCGATGCTAAGAAAACATAAACTGGTGCTAATTCTCCTGGCTGACCTGCACGTTCTAGTAAACTTTGCTGACCAAATTCAGGGATCGAATCAGAAGGTTGTCCTTCGTCTAGTTGTAATGGTGTCCAGATTGGACCAGGTGCTACACCATTTACACGGATTCCTTTAGGTGCAAGCTGTTTTGCTAAACCGATCGTAAAGTTAGCGATTGAAGCTTTTGTTGCTGCGTAATCTAATAAATGTTCGCTTGGATTGAATGCTTGAACAGAAGTTGTTGTTACGATTGCTCCTCCTGCTGGGATATGCGGAACAGCTTCTTTCACTAAAGCAAACATAGCGATGATGTTTATCATAAATGTGTCTTTGACTTGCTCAAGTGGTAACTCAGCAATAGACTGACAAGAAATTTGCTGTCCTGCGTTTAGTACCATCGTATCTAGCCCGCCAAGTTCACTCACGGCTTTATCTATGATTTCTTTAGGTGCTTGTTCGTCACGAAGATCAAAAGGTAGTAAGACAATCTTACGTCCTGCAACTTTCACGTATTTTGCTACTTCCTCTGCATCTTTTTCTTCTCCTGGGAAGAATTGAAGAGCGATATCTGCCCCTTCTCTAGCAAATGCAATCGCTGCTGCACGACCGATCCCTGAATCTCCACCAGTGATTAGTACACGGCGGTTTTCTAGTTGATTATTGCCTTCATAGGATTCTTCTCCACAATCAGGAACAGGAATCATATTCTGCTGTAAAGCTGGTGTATCCTGATCTTGTTTAGGAAATTTCTCCGTATGGTACAAGTTTCGCGGGTCGATTAATTTTGGTTCTGTCATTGCTGTATTCCTCCTAGTTTTTAAATTGTATTGCCAAAACAAATTTCTTTGTTTGATACCTGTTTTAAATAGATTCTTTAATTTGTATAATCTTTCCGGTATAAATGGTAACCTAAAACTACTGCTGCTATCAAAGAGCCAAAGACTACGAGTATAAAGCCTAGAGCAGAACTTTTACCCGGTAATCCTCCTGTATTCATTCCCCAAATCCCTGCGAACAACGCCGGAACGGAAATGATTAATGCAGCTGAATCTAGATATTTCATGATATGATTTAGATTATTGTCCATCATCCCGTTGAATAGATCACCAATACTCTCTAATAAATCTCGATAGATCTCGATCATTTTTTCTGTTTGTCGCTGTCTCAAATGGACATCATAGAGTAGCTGTTCATCGTCTAAACGTTTGATGAAAGTTTCAGAATTCCATAATTGATCCATTGTTTCCCGTTGATCTCTTAAGGTATGATCGATATATACGATGTCTCTTTCAAGATCTGCCTGTTTATACAGTTCTTCATTTTCCGTTGTTTTACGAGCTGCTTTATCCAAAGCGTCAATTCGCTTTTTCATCTCTCTTAGTTCTTTCACGTAATGGGTGTAAATATCTAATAATGTATACGTGATGATCTTTTCAAACGAGTTTAAATGATTTCCATGCTTTGTCAGCAGCCGATCCACAAATTCGGTTTTTCTATCGATACAAGTAATCAAGAGATTATCGGAAAGTACAAAAGATATTGGCGTTAATTTTTTTTCGATACGATTATCTGACTGATCTAGATTAATCACTACCAAAGAAAATGGATGCTCTAGTTTCGTCTCATAAAGGCGCTCCATCCGAGAAACTTCTTCCGGATATTCGGTTCCTACGAAAATATCATCAGGAAGCTCGAATTCTTCGATTGCTTGCTCAATCTCTTCGGGCTTTGCACTATCAAGTACGAGCCAATTATATTTTTTTTCATCTGTTTCTATTACATTCTTTTCTTCATCCACAAAGTAGTATCTCAATGTATACCTCCTTTTTGGACTTTCTCGAAACTATTAGCTGAAGAAGCAGTTCTTTAATTTGATATTATAATCGAGTACTGCGATTTCATTTTCTAATGAAAAGCTGTCAAGCTGTTTGTTGAAGTCCATGTTCAATCGTTTACCGAAATAATTTTGCTCTAATTTAGATGTATAGATGTCCAATAATGGATGCTCGATTTTAGTCGCATATTCTCCAAATTCCGAAACAAAAGGAATGATTTGAAAAAAGCTGCCTTTTGCAAAAGCACCTTTGTCCCTTAAAAATGGATCGGAATCATTGATAAGCGCGAGTGCGATTTTTGTATTTTCCCCAACCTTTTCAATTAACGTCTCTACTGCATTTTTAGACATTGTAATTTCCATTCCTACTCCCCCTCTTCAGTTGTTGTCTTCTATTATTTAACAACTACATCTGTTTTTGGTTGAACTTTTGCATATTTTGGATATTTAGGGAATTTAGCTACACAACGGAAAGCCGTCATCCCTGCATATTTTTCGTAATATTTCTTCGTTGGCCCTTCAAAATCCTTGCTCCACGGTTTCACATGTCCTGAAAAATGGATAATGTAAGGATTGTTGCGAGTTTCTTCGTATTCACGTTCACCTGCTGCTGTTGGATGTTTTTTTGCTTTTGCCATGATATAGCCTTGTGCATTCCAACGCGGATGAAGTGGTAACCAACGGTCATGTAAGATAGCATTTAATGCATCTTGGTCATGGAATCGTAATTTTTCTGGATTATGTTCGATGAAATCTAATACTTTTTGCGTAATATTTTCATCTAACCATTTTTTCACATTGATCAGCATCAAACCTGAGTTGAAATAACGCATTGATTTAGCTGAAATTTTCATTTTTTCCAGTCGTTGATGGAACCCAGCGTCTTCAACAGCTGCTACAATTGAATCACCGAAGTCAAGACGCCATAATTTAGAGATATCTTGTAAAGCGATCATGTCGCAATCCATATATAAGATACGTTCAACTTCTGTGCCGCGGAACAATTCCGGAATCGCAATACGATAATAAGCTGTTTCTGGAATACGATCGCTGATTACCACATTTGTAAAGAATTCTTTATTGATTTTCAAGAATTCCACATCTGAGTTCATTCGTGCGTTTTTCACTGAGAAGCGTAAAAGCTGTTTACTTTCAAAATCGATATCATCGTCAATCACATAGAACCGAACAAATTTAGACGGGTTGCAATTATCTAATACTGAGACAAATAATGCAGCTAAATGTGGTACGAATTTTGTGTTACAACTTGCGACTACTGCTATTTCTTTTTTATTCATTGATCTCGCCTACTTTCGTTAGAGTACTGTGTGCTAATTTTTTTAAGTATAAATTGGTATACGGATGATCTTTCAACGTATTCCAAGGTTTATCATGTCCTGTAAAGTGAACGATCGAAGGTTTTTCATTTCCTTCTTTATACTGACGTTCATATTTTTCATTTGGTGCTGGATGACGTTCAAAAATCAGCGAAGTCTGCATGTTCCATTTTGGATGAAGTTGTTCCCAATCTTCATAAAGTACAGCATTCAAAGCATCTTGGTCGTGATAGATGATTCGATCGCCATTTTCACTGAGGTAATGGATAGTTTTTTCTGTAATTTCTTTTTTATTCCATTGATCAATGTCAATCACCATCACTCCTGAATTGAAGTACAAGTCATCGGAATCGATTCCTAATCTTTCCAAAGCTTTCACTTGGCCTGGATCGATAATAGCGCCGATTGTTTTTCCATTTAACGGCTCATCATATAGTTTTACGATATCGTCTAGTACTAACACATCTGAATCTAAGTAAAGGACTTTCTTATAATCCTCTTTAGCTAATAAGTTTGGTAAAGAAATTCTTAAGTAAGCGGTAGTTGTGATATGGTCACTGACTAGGAAGTCTTCGTAGATATCTTTTTCCACTGTCAGGAATTGGATACTTGCATTACTTGAATATTTATTTACCGTTTCTTCCAATCCTTCTTTACTATATTCTGATAGACCATCGTCAATCACATAAAATTTTATGCGTCTTGTTTTATTGCAATTTTCTAATGCAGTTGCGATCATCACGCTCAAGTAAGGAGCATAATTTTCGTCTGAAGCAGTTACCACAGGAACTACGCCGTATCTCTTCTCCATCAAAATCACTCCTTTTTCTAATCTTTTTCTAACCTGTTCTACATCTAGAATATTCCTCATTTGGTTTTAAAGCAAAATATATGCTTTGTTTTCATTGAATATTTTAAAATTTTTTTATCACAAAACGCATTGGTAAGCGCTAACTATTCGTTTTTCATGGCTTTTTATTCAAAGGTATTGACCAAAAACTACTATATATAGCCACCTTTTTCTTAAGAATGTTTTTTGAAAAAATTCATAATGACAAAGCAAGTTAGTTTCATTTTTTTAAATTCTCATTTAATCTTAAGGTAACAGGAAAATAGATATGTAAAAAGAAAGTAGGAAGATAAAATGAAACTAGCAGCGATTGATTTAGACGGTACCTTGCTTGATCGAAATGGAAAGATACCAGAAGAAAATATCCAAGCACTTCGGAAATTTGATGAAAATGGCGGAATCGTAACCGTCGCTACCGGAAGGAACAGCATTTCTGCTAAAGATATTTTTTCCGAATTAGGAATCGGTGGCTATTTGATTTCTTCCAATGGTTCACTGATTGCTGAAATGAAGGATGGAAAAATGGCGAAAGTTCTCAGACGTTCAAAAATAGATAGCGATACACTGAGAAAAGCCTTCTTCTATGCTCAAGAAGCGAAAATATCCATCATTGCTAGCCGAGAAACCCAAGATGATCAGCTGACATTCGATGAATCAAATCTAGTCAAAGATGACCCTTATTATGAACATTTCAATTTACAGAACCATTCTTTTGATCAAATTTTAAATATGTTGGAAGATCCTTCTCTTAGCTATCTTAAATTAGCATTAACAGATAAGAGTGAAGAAAAACTACAGAAGCTACAAAGAGATCTGCAAGCAGATGGTATCCAATCAGTATTCTCTGATCCGCATTTCTTAGAAATCACGCCTACAGGTATCACTAAAGCTCATTCACTTGTTTTTCTGGCGGATTACCTTGGAATCGAATCGAGTGACATCATGGCTTTTGGCGATCAAGAAAACGACATTGCTATGTTGAATTACAGCGGGTTGAGTATTGCGATGGGGAATGCACAGCGACAAGTAAAAGAAATTGCAAACCAAGTAACACTGACGAATGAAGAAGCTGGTGTTGCTTATATTTTAAAAAACTTCTATTAAAAAGAATAAAATGACGATATGAATGTAGGAGGAAAGAAAATGTTAGTTATTATTGATATGCAAAATCATATTCTTGATCCAAACAGCGAATTTTATATTCCAGAGTCAGATCAATTGGCAGAACGTATTGCTCAAAGATTAGCTAAAGCACGCCAAAATAATGAATATATTCTCTTCACACGGGATATACCAGTTGAACTGAAGGACAAAGAAGAAGAACGAGAAGATTTGCAATTGATCCCTCTTCTTTCTCCACAAGAAAATGAACGAGTGATTAAAAAGTATTACTTTACGATTCCACCTGAAACTTTAGCTGAAATCCAGGAAACTTTATTTGAAAGCAAAGAAGAACAAAAAGAGATCGAAGTAGTCGGGATTGAAACAAACTTGTGTGTACTCTCTAATCTGATAGGCCTGCAGAGTGCTTTTCCTGAAGCAGACTTTTTTGTTGATCCAATGTTAGTCTCCAGTAGAAAACACGGAGAATCCGCTTTAGAGCTGTTGAAAGATTTCAACGTCTCTATCGTCGAATCATAAAAATATCTATCTTCATTTACGATATTTAACACACAATAAAAAAAGCACGCAGAACTGTTTTAGTCCTACGTGCTTTTTCTATCAAAGTAGATTGGCTTTTTTATGACACAGAGTGAAACGGCAGGCTCACGACCTCTTTCTTAAATGGTGTTCAATCAGCTGACCCTCGGTATTAGCTTAACAAACGGCAAAATATGAGGAACTATTTTTCCGTTTGTTAAGCTAATACTCAGGTCAAAACGCTGATTTCACAACCTCTTCCTTAAACGGTATTCAAAAGCTTGCATCTGCAGTAATAAGAACAGCCAAGTAAAAACATAAGAAGCTGTTTTTACTTGGCTGTTCTTATTACTTGATGCAGGGCAGCTTTTTCACAACCTCTTATGTACCTTGTAGGACTCGAACCTACGACCGGACGGTTATGAGCCGTCTGCTCTAACCAACTGAGCTAAAGGTACATCATAAATAAAATTTATTTTTGTTACTTTTCAACTATAGCACGAATGACAAACTCTCACAAGTTTCAAAATATAAGTAAAATAATATTGTTATTCTTATTTCTTTTACTTGTGTCATAACTATTTTGTTACTTTAATTTTTATTTGCTTATTTGAGAGTATAAAATATTTTGTGTAAATGAAAAAATCCATACAAAAAAGGAAGTCCCTTCTGTAGAATAAAGTTAACGACAACCAATTCACAGAAAAGAGGACTTCCCTATGAATGATTTTACTACA